>NZ_VRZC01000001.1:55021-81741 GCF_016743215.1 Geminocystis sp. GBBB08 | reverse complement strand
GTCATTCTAAATTCTAAATTCTTCAGGCAATATAGCAATCCTAAATCATTGGTGAAGAATTAAAGATTAAAAAATAAATCTGTAAATCTTACTATACCGTCAAAGCTGACTGCTGAAAGCTGATAGCGAACACCTCTTTTAATCTCACAACTCCCATAGAATTGCTATAGTTACTAAAATTGATGATTCCTTACCTTAAATAGATTTTAATTTTTATTTTGCACTCGTGTCTATTGAAATAAATCTATTAAATATAAATCAAGTTTTCCTAACAATTGAAAAAGTTTTTCCGCATAATTACTTAACTTTATCAAAAATTCATAATTCTCAAAAATAAAAGTTATTAAAAAATTCTCATATTTAGTAATTACATAACAACATACTTAATTGCTAATTATGAAAATTGATGAATATAGAGAAGATTTATAGATAAATTTATGATTTATTTAGTATGATCTATTATTATAAATATTAAAATATACCAAAAAAAGTAAAGTGTAACGAATATTACTAATTAAAAATTATGACTGAATCTTATTCAAATGGTACTGAAGAACAAATTCTCAATCGTGATGAAAGAGTCAAACAACTTAAAAATACTATTGACACTTTGCACATTGCAGAAGATATTTCCAAAAATGGTTACTTAATAACCAGCTCCGAATTAGCAGATTTAATGGATATTAATGCTAGTGCGGTAACAAGTAGGGGGGAAGAATGGGCATGGCGTAACTGGATAGTTTCTAGAGTAAGACGAGAAGGCAATCAAATTCTCTGGCAACTAGAAAGAGTCAATTAAGAGATTCTACAACTTTAAAATCAATTCTTATCCTTCTTCCCTCTTCCCAAATCTGCTACCCTAACCTATAAGATAACCCCTAATTATTATTAACTGTTTTCAATCTGCCAATAGTTTTATTTTCAGGGGTAAAAGTTTCTTTTGCTACTCGTTGAATATCATCGGCAGTGACAACAGAAATATCATCTAAACGAGTAAATAAATTACGCCAATCTCCTGTTTTTGCTTGATACTCCGCTAATAATTTTGCCATTCCAGCGTTAGAATTAACTCCTCTTAATAAACCAGCTTTTGCTTGAGTTTTCACTCTTTCTAATTCATCATCGCTGACGGGTTGGGTTTTTAATTTCTCGATTTCTGAATGTAAAGCAGTTTCTAACTCGTCAAGATTACGATTAGGGGCGGACATGGCATAAAATAACATTAAATTAGGGTATTTATCCCCCGGAAAACCGGTGAAACCTTGTGCCATTAAAGCAATTTGTTTCTTTTCCACTAAAGATTGATAAAGGCGAGAAGTGCGCCCATCGCTTAAAATTGAGCCTATCATATCATAAACTACATAATCAGGATGATTGGAGTCAGGTATGTGATAACCTTCAAGATAAATCGGTTGAGAAGGATATTCCACTGTCACTTCTTTGGTTTTAGTTTGCTTAGGTTCGTTTATAGTTAAATTAGCCGGTTTTGTGGTGGTAGGAAAACGTCCGAAATATTCTTGTGCCATAGTTTTAACTTCTTGGGGATTAACATCGCCCACAATGGCAATGGTAATATTACTACCGCCGTAATAAGTGTTAAAGAAATTTTGCACATCCTGACGAGTAAGATTTACTATATCTGTCTCATAACCAATAACAGGACGTTTATAGGGATGTTGAGTAAAAGCAGTATCTAAAAATGCTTCAACCATTTTGCCAATGGGAGAGTTATCCGTGCGCAATTTTCTTTCCTCTAAAATTACTTGTTTTTCGGTGTAAAATTCCCTAAATACTGGATTTAAAAATCGATCTGATTCTAAATACATCCATAATTCTAGTTTATTACTAGGAAAATTATAAAAATAGACAGTAGAATCCGCAGAAGTAGCGGCATTTAAACCTACTCCTCCTTCTAATTCGATAATTTGCCCTAATTCATTTTGATTGACAAATTTACTTGCCTGTGCATTTAATTCCCGTAATTGAGTTTCTAATTGAGCTAATTTTTCCTCATTACCTTCTTTTTTAGCTTGTTTAATTTCATCAAACACTTGATCTAATTTATCTAAAATAATCTTTTCTTCTTGATAGTTATTAGTGCCTATTTCTGAAGTACCTTTAAAGGCTAAATGTTCTAAAAAATGGGCAACTCCTGTTTTCCCATCAGGCTCATTTGCTCCTCCTACATCAACATAAGTTACAAAAGAAATAACAGGTGCTTGTTTATTTTCTAAGATAATAAATTTGATATTATTATCTAATGTAAACTCAGTAATATTAGCTTTAACTTTTTCTAAATAAGGTTGAATTGATTGATGCTCATTTATTAAAGATGTTTTTGCTAATACTGAACTAGGAAAAATATTCCAAATTAAAAAAGTTAATAAACACCATGTAAAAAATTTTTTTAACATTACTTATAGCTTAGAATTTACTACTAAAATTTATAATTTATAATCGATAATATTTATATTATATAGCCATAATTTAGCTATAAATTAATCATTTCTAATTACTAATTAGTTTTCTAATTTCAGAATAAAAACTGGTTTGAATAAGTTTTTTACTATCTTTAACCATAGTATGACGAAACTTTAAATTATCATTACCAAACCAAATTCTCTCTTCTATATACTGGTTATTTTCCTCAATAATTAGGGTTAAAGATTCGTCTTCAGCTAAAATATATTTACCGATTAAACCTTTATTATTCTTTAAAACTCTGAGAATTTTCCCGGTGTTATCATCATTTGCATCTCTAAAAATTAATATGACATTTTCACCCTGTTGTTTCGGCTTACCCCAATCTGGAGAATTCTCCCAACTAGAAGCTATCCCCCCGATACTTAAATCTAAATTCAGATGATACTGCCCAGATAATTGACTAATTTGTGAGTTTGTAGAGGATAAAAGATTAATCTTTACATTCGCTTTGCTATTGTCAACTTTATCCAGAGAAAGATTATAGGTAGTGCGTTGAGAAAACCAGTCACCGGCAGTTTGATCTAAAAAGGTATTGATATTCATTAAATGGTAAATTAAAAATATTTGTCAGAGCATGATCAATTATAAAGTATCAGTTTCTTTCTCATAAGACTTCCATGGATTAAAATTAATGAGAATATAAAATTTAATCACATTTACCCATAAATAATTATGATCATTTTACCCGGCACCGTAGTTACAGTTACAAATGTTAATGATATTTATTACCGTTTTGAAGGTTTAGTGCAAAGAGTCACCGATGGTAAAGCCGCCGTATTATTTGAAGGTGGCAATTGGGATAAACTGATTACTTTTAGGTTATCTGAATTAGAAATAGTTGATGCTAAAAAGAAATGAGGAATGAGGAATGAGGAATGAGGAATGAGGAATATTCAACCTCCTTGAAATGAATTTCAAAACCAAAAATTAGCGTTCAATAAATTGAACTAAAAGTCATATCTCATAGAGTTTTTACTTTATTTTAATGAAATTATCTCTTCTATCATTTTTCTCAAAAAAATTACGACATTTCTAGCATTTTTTGAATAGGTTTTAAGGCTTTTACTCGAATAGACTCAGTAATATTAATTTGTGGAGTGCGATTTTTTAGGGCAAGATAAACTTTTTCAAGGGTATTTAATCTCATATAAGGGCATTGATTACAAGCACAGTTGCTTTGAGGAGGTGCCGGAATAAATAATTTTTCAGGCGCATCTTTTTCCATCTGATGAATTATACCTGGTTCAGTGGCAATAATAAATTCTTTGGAGGTAGTTTGTAAAACATATTTTAATAAAGCCGTAGTTGAACCGATATAATCAGCATGACGTAAAATAGACATTTCACATTCAGGATGTGCCAAAATTTCTGCTTGAGGATGTTGTACTTTTAACTGGACAATTTTTTTCTCCGAAAAAGTTTCATGAACAATACAACTACCATCCCATAGTATCATCTCTCGCCCTGTTTGTTCGATGACATAATGCCCTAAATTTTGATCGGGTGCAAAGATAATACCCTGATTTTTAGGGATTTGTTTCACTATTTTAACGGCATTTGAACTAGTACAAATAATATCACTTAAGGCTTTAATTTCAGCACTACAATTAATATAAGAAATAACAAGATGTTCAGGATATTGAGCTTTAAAATCGGCAAATTTATCGGGAGGACAACTATCAGCTAAGGAACATCCTGCATTCAAATCTGGTAATAATACTAACTTATTAGGGTTCAAAATTTTCGCTGTTTCTGCCATAAAATGAACTCCAGCAAACAAAATCACATCCGCATCTGTGGAAGCAGCTTGTTGAGATAATCCTAAAGAATCACCGATATAATCTGCTATATCTTGAATATCTCCTTCTTGATAATAATGGGCTAAAATCACGGCATTCAGTTCTTTTTTAATAGTGGCGATGGCACTAAATAAATCTTGAGGAATATTATTTAACAAGGATTGATTAGGGGCAAAAGTGGCAGTAAACACAATTAACAGTTATCCTAAAAGAGTAAGTTAGAATTTTTATTCTAACCTATTTATAGTATTTTTTACCATAACTAATTCCTTAAACTCAAATTATTACCTTTTTAAGTAGATTAATCAATCTTCATCAGAGAAACGGATAATATCATCATCCCCTAAATATTCGCCGTTTTGAATTTCGATCATAATTAAAGGTATAACTCCAGGATTCTCTACACGATGACGAGTATTCATCGGCACATAAGTTGATTGTTTCGGTAGTAATAATCTTTGCTCTCCATTAAAAACTACTTTTGCAGTTCCTGCTACTACTACCCAATGTTCACTACGATGATAGTGCATTTGAGTACTAATGTGATGGCCGGGTTTAATTGTAATTTTATTGATACGATAGTTTTTACCATCTTCTAGAAGTGTAACAGTTCCCCAAGGAGGTGTTCTAGTATATTCAGTGTCTATTAATGTTTGATGATCTAAATCAATATTTCCTGTCATAAATTACTTTAAATTAAAATTATAATTTTATTTATAACTCAGATTTTACTATTTTTCTTTTGCGGAAATAAATATTACTTGAATTATTTTCTAAAGAATGTTATGATAAAAGACAATGTTAAGCGGACGTGGCGGAATTGGTAGACGCGCTAGATTTAGGTTCTAGTATCTCTGATGTGAGAGTTCGACTCTCTCCGTCCGCATTCTCTACATCTCTTATCAAATAATAGTTTCCACAACTTTCTTTTATATTAAATATTTTTTTTCAATTATTCTTCAACAGTTAAAAAAAACATTTAAATACTTATAACAAGTTACACAGCAATAAACGTAAGCTGTCTGTTTTTAAAAAAACAATAACATAAATACAAAGGTTTTAGAGTTATATAATACACTTTAAAAACTATATATTATAAGATTTAAGTCATAAACACAGACAAAAAACATACAACTATAACTGTAAATACGTTTAACTTTAATATTTAAAAGACTTTCAGAAATTAATAAACGGCGGAAATATAGGGTTCGTGTCATGAGGGGCAGTCAACGATTGAAAGCCTTATCATATAATGGTTTTAGCTTTTAGATTCCGAAAAATTGTCTTCCTTCTTTTTTTGCATTTTCGAAATAAAATTGGTGGTAATCAAATTGGTTTTGCACTTTTACTTAAATATTTTCAAATTCTGGCTCGTTTTCCCGATGTTTCTGAAAAAATACCATTAGTAATTATTTCTTACCTTGCCAATCAACTCAATCTCCCTGTTAGTTCCTATTCAGATTATAATTGGAAAGGTCGTAGTGCTAAAGTCTATCGGGCTGAAATTCGTAATTTATTCGATTTTAGAATAGTAACGACACAAGACTCAGAAGAAATGAGTAACTGGCTCATAACAGAAATATTACCGAATGAACAGAAGATTGAATATATAAGAGAAATTGTCTACCAACGATTTCGGGAGTTAAGGATTGAATCTCCTACAGCCGAGCGAATTGAACGTTTAATTCGTTAGGCCCTCTCAGTTCGGGAAACTCAATTATGTAATCAAATTTTCACTCAACTTACTGCAACCGTCAAACAAGAAATCGATCTTCTTCTCCAAACAGAGGAAAATGAAGATGAATTAACAAGAGAAAAAAAACTGAAAACCTCCGATTTTGCCTTTCTCAAAACAGATCCAGGACCTGTTGGCTTAGACAGTTTCTTAACTGAAATAGACAAACTAAAACGAATTCGCCAAATAGAATTACCACCTAATTTATTTCAAAAAATCTCTGCAAAAGTTATTCAAAAATATCGTCAACGAGCAGCTACAGAATCCCCTCATGATATACGACAACATCCAGAACCCATTCGCTACACATTGATGAGTGCTTTTTGTTGCCAACGTAGTCAAGAAATAACCGATAATCTCATTGAAATCCTAGCCTCTATTATCAAACGTATTGGAACAAGAGCCGAAAGACGTATTAATAAAGAACTGATTGAAGACTTCAAAGACGTAACATATGAGGATTAACACTAATTGGTAATCCTGCTACTATTCCTAATACTGAGATTAATGAGTTACTGTTATCCCTTGTAGAGTTAGGTAAAGCTCAACAAATACCTACTAAGAAAGGTATCAGAATCAAGGTAATGTAACCTATTTTTACTATGTATTAAAAAATATTGAAACATGGTTTATAGATAACGGCACAAAAACTAAAAAGAGATGAATTCTCTACTTTTAAAAAAGATGCTTTTAATTCTTTTCTGATAAAGGTTTTAAGCATTTTTATTTTTTTTACCTCTACTTTTACCTCTCCTTTTTGGAATGCTTACTGTATAAAAGTTTAAGGCATTATTACAACGTAATCGTAGATAAAGTAGAGAATTTTAGATATAGAGTAATCCTTTTTCTTGATTTGAGAATAAATGTTTATGTTTACATTTCACTTTAACAACACATATATCAAAGAATTAATAGATAAATATATAATACTAAATCTAAAGAGTATTAACTCGCAATTACTAAAATATTCTTTTATCAATTTTGAGTAAGATTTGAGTAAGAATTTAAGATTTAAGACTCAAGAAAGATTTAAACTCTTTACAGCATAAGATACGGAGAGAAAGCCTTTGACGAGGATTGAACTCGTGACCTCACCCTTACCAAGGGTGTGCTCTACCACTGAGCTACAAAGGCGAGTGGGCCGAGCTGGATTTGAACCAGCGTAGGCATAGCCAGCGGATTTACAGTCCGCCCCCATTAACCCCTCGGGCATCGACCCATTTGTTTTCACATTTATATAGTATAACTCATATTTTTAAAAATGCCAATAAAATTTTTGATAAACTCTGTAAATTCTTGGGTAATTAAGCCGATGGGAAAATTTGGGCAGTTTTGGGTATAATATCTAGTTTCACTTTAGTGCCGACGGATAACGGAGTTTTAATATCTGTGCGAGCATGAAGTCTTTTCCCTGAATCAGTTTGTAAACAATAACGATATTCTCTTCCTAAAAATTCTCTTTCTTGAATTATGGTGACACCATTTTCATCAGGGTATAAAATTACGTCTTCTTGACGAAACATTAATTCTCCTTGACGAAAACTGCTAGGGGTATCGATACACCATTCACCTAATTCTGTACACCATAAGTCACCTTTTTTTGTCGCTTGTAAAAAATTTGCCTGAGTGACGAATTGTGCCACAAATTTACAGTCTGGGTTGGTATATATCTCTTCGGGGGTGCCTATTTGGACTAATTTTCCTTTTTCCATTACTCCTATTTTATCGGCGATCGCCATAGCTTCTTCTTGATCGTGGGTAACAAAAATAGCTGCGGTGTTAGTACTTTTGAGAATTGTGCGCACTTCATGGCGAAGTCTTTCTCTTACTTGTACATCTAAATTACTTAAAGGCTCATCTAATAAGATTAACTCAGGTTGAGGTGCTAAAGCTCTAGCTAAGGCAATTCTTTGTTGTTGCCCACCTGATAATTCGTGAGGATAACGTTTTTCAAAGCCACTTAAACCAACTAATTGCAAAGCTTCCGCAATTCTATTGTTTATTTGTTGATTATTAGGGCGAGGTTTTTTCGTTTTTAAACCAAAAGCAATATTATCAGCAACATTGAGATGAGGAAATAAAGCATAATCTTGAAATACCATCCCGGTATTGCGTTTTTCTGGTTCAACCCAGTTTCTACCTCCGCTAACAACAATTCTTCCTCCCAATTCAATTACTCCCTGAGAAGGTTTTTCAAATCCGGCAATAATTCTTAGTAAGGTAGTTTTACCACATCCGGAAGGACCTAATAAACCTAATAATTCTCCTTCTTGTAAATTAAAACTAACTTGATTAACCGCAGGAATTTGATTTGTGGAGAATATTTTACTAACTCCTTGAACTTTAAGAATTACTGATGCTGTCATGATTATACAAAAAACTATAGATAATTTTAATAAGAATTGTTCTCAATAATTTTAAATATATCATGAAATGAGGAATGAGTAAGCTAAAACTTTTGTAGCTTTTTTATGGTTTTAAGTAGCACAAAATACTAGGAGACTAGAAGACTCTTAAGACTAGGTGAAGGATTTATTTTTCATCAAATTATATGTAAACTTAAATGCGTTGAGTGCTTAATTGGAAGTTGGTAGGAAAATTTTAAACAAAAACCCACACTCTTATGTAAAAAGCATGGGTTTTATTTATTATTGATATTTTAATTCGGGAAAAGCGATTTATCTAAAACCAACCGCAGCTTGCCAAACAAAAGCTAATAACAAGAAGAATAAGGGGATAATGGGCAATACATCTACTAAAGGTTTAAAAATTTCATAAGCCTCTGGTAGTTTAGCCAATAACATAGTAGCTTCCATAATACAAATAGTTCCTTGCTAAACAGATTTTTCTAATTGGTAATCTATATTATCATTATGGGTGAAAAATCTCACAAATTCTTATTAAAACGTAATTGTTTATTTTTGTTTTGGTAATCCTAACATTTGAGAATTACTTTTACCTGGTGCTACCATCGGATAACAGTTTTCATCCCGTTTGACGTGAACATCTAGTAATACAGGTCCATCATGGGCTAACATTTCGGCGATGGCATCTGATAGTTCACTCCGGTGATGGACAACCATACCTTTAACCCCAAAAGCAGTAGCTAAAAGGGCAAAATTGGGCATTCCCACTTCCATGTTAGAAGAAGAATAACGCTCACCATAAAAAGTTTCTTGCCATTGACGAACCATTCCTTGCCAACCATTATTGATGATCACAATTTTAGCTTTAATGTTATATTGGGCTAGGGTAGCTAATTCTTGTAAATTCATTTGAAAACTAGCATCACCACTAATACAAATAACTTCTTCATCAGGTACAGCTACTTTTGCACCCATGGCCGCCGGTAAACCGTAACCCATTGTTCCTAAACCAGCACTAGAAATCCAACGGTGAGGGCCTGTTTTTAGGAATTGTGCTGCCCACATTTGATGCTGTCCTACATCAGTAGTGTAGTAAGCATTAGGAGCTTGATTTCCGACTTCTACAATCACTTCTTGGGGAGAAAGAGCATCATGGGGATGAGGTACTTCTAAAGGATAGTTTTGTTTCCAAGTGTCGATTTTTGCCAACCAATCTTGAGTTAGGGTATCTCTGGTGGGTAAATCTAATTCTCTGGCTCGTTGTAAAATTTGCTCTAAAACTTGACGTACATCACCGACAATGGGAACTTCTGGACGGCGAACTTTACCTACTTCCGCAGGATCTATATCTATATGAATTACTTTTGCAGAAGATGCAAACTCATCTAATTTACCAGTAACTCGATCATCAAATCTTGCACCAACAGCAATTAATAAATCACATTCACTAACGGCAAAGTTAGCATAAGCTGTACCGTGCATTCCTAACATCCCAACGGAAAGAGGATTATGTTCATCAAATGCCCCTAAACCCATTAAAGTAGTAGTAACAGGTAATTGAAAACGCTGTGCTAATTCCTGAATTTGGGCATGGGCATTGGATAAAATAGCACCTCCTCCGGCATAAAGTAAGGGCTTTTTAGCGGAAGCAATTAATTCAAGGGCCGCATTAATTTGACGGGGATTTCCTTTAACGGTAGGGCGATAACCTGATAATTTTACTGCTCCAGGATTGACTGGTACATATTCACATTGTTCTAAACCGACATCTTTAGGAATATCCACTAAAACAGGACCTGGTCTGCCCGTACTAGCAATATAAAAGGCTTCGGCAATAATCCAAGCAATATCTCGTGCATGACGAGCAACATAGGAATGTTTAACAATGGGTAAAGTAATACCGTAAATATCTGTTTCCTGAAAAGCATCTGAACCGATGGCAGCCCTTGACACTTGTCCAGTAATGATCACCATTGGAATAGAATCCATATGGGCGGTAGCGATACCAGTAACTAAATTTGTAGCACCTGGACCTGAAGTAGCGAAACAAACACCAACTTTACCAGTAGCACGAGCATAACCATCAGCCGCATGAGCAGCCCCTTGTTCGTGTCTAACGAGAATATGTTGTAATTCGCCTTTGGCTTCAAAACGATATAATTCATCATAAATTGGTAAAATTGCTCCGCCAGGATAACCAAAAATGTGCTTAACGCCATGACGACAAAGACTATCCATCAAAGCATAAGCACCTGTACATTGAAGAGGAATTACATCCGTAGATAATTTAAAAGAAGGAATATTAGAAGCTACCATAGATTTTCGTATTTAGCAATCTACAACTATGTCTATATCTTAATTGTAGAATTAGTTGCGGATTATGTGCTTAATTTTTCTTGATTTGTTACATACTTAGCCTCTATTTTAGCTCAATCGGTAAACGCAATAAATAGTGATCATACTAAATTCTAAATTCTTCGGGCAATAGACAACGGGGCATCGGGGCAATGGCTGAATTTTAAATTTTAAATTCTAAATTTTGTGTCATGTTGGTTATAAATGTCATAATATAGCGGAAGCGTTTTCGTAAAAAATAATGTTGAAAAAACTTTTTATCACTTCTTTAATGGGTTTATTCCTTACTACCGCAGTCAAACCTACCATTGCCGGTACAGTGGTAGAAAATATTGCTAATACTGGTACTTTTACCGTTGGTACTCCCATGAATGCTGTACCATATTCTTATATTAATGCCAATAAAGAATTAGACGGATTTTCCATCGATATAGTTAAATTAATTCATAAACAACTAGAAAAAGAATTAGGTAGAAAAATTGAACTCAATTTTGTGGAAGTTAATTCTATTCAAGAAACAATTCCTAAAATTATTTCAGGAGAAATTGATATAGCGTGTAATTTTGCTTTTACTTGGGAAAGAGACAAGTATGTTGACTATACATTAAGATATACCATGTCAGGCATTAGATTATTAGTTCCCAAAGGCAAATCTACCACTTCTTTTGCTGGAAAAAAAATCGGTATTCCTTCTCAAACCTTTGTGAAAGATGCTCTTAAATTAACCAATCCCGATGCTACTTTAGTTGAATTTGCCAATATAGAAGAAGGCGGAAAGGCTCTAAAAGAAGGTAAAATCGATGCTTTAGCTGGAGATACCATCATTTTAGACGGTTTGCGTCAACAACTTAACCCTGATGGATTTGAGCAGTTTCCACCTCTGTCTGAAAATCCCTATGCTAGATATGGTGTAGGTTGTATTGTTCCTCAAAATAATTCTACTTTCTTAAATATTGCTAACTATAGCATTGCCAGAATGATGGAAGGTTATCTCGTCAAAGATTCCGAAATGACTAATTTAGTTAATAAATGGATAGGCCCAGAAGGTGTAGTGTATATTGTTAGTCCTGAAATTATCCAGAATTTCTTTCAAAATACCATTGATAACCACGAACAAATTCCTTTCTCAGCTAAATAATTCTCTGATGAATATAGTTAAAAAAAAATATGAACATCAAAAATTTAACATGGTTAGGCTTTTTAATGATGTTATCTAGCCTTTCTATGGCAACAACAACCCTTGCTATCGATACTAATGTAAAATCGGCGGATGTCAGTAAAAATATTGAAACCCGTTTAAATCGCATTTCCGAAGCACTTAAAACTAGACAACAAAATCTATCGAAAAATATCCAAAACTATCCGGAAAATGAAATCTTATTAGGAGGATTTATTAACGGCGGCGGCGGTTGGAGAAACATTTCTGGTGGGGGCGGTTTCATCAATAATCGAGGTGGTGGTGGTTTCATCAATAATCGAGGTTGGGGTGATGGTGGTGGTTTTCTTAATCGCCGTTAATAATAGACACGAGTGCAAAATAAAAACTATGATCAAATTGGGATAGTTTAAGATCAATTTTATGCACTTTTCCCTCTTCCCAAATCCGCTCTTCCTGCGACTTCTGCAAGAAGTCTAATATATCTTTCTCAATTAACTTAAAAATATTTTATGAAGATAACAAATTTGACATGGCTAGGCTTTTTAATGACTTTATCTAGCCTTAGTATTGCCCCCAAAACTCTTGCAGTGAATACTGATAGTAAACCTGCTGACATAACAGAAAATATTGAAACCCGTTTAAATCGCATTTCTGAAGTCTTAAAAGCCATAGAAAAAGATTTATCTGAAGATACTCAAGTAGAAAATTATCTCAGTGATGAAACATTATTAGCACAAGGATTTATCAATACGGGTAGAGGAAGTTGGGCAAATGGTGGCCGCAATTGGCGAAATGGTGGTAGTTTTCTGAATAATAACAGAGGTGGTGGTTTCATTAATCAACCTAGAAATTTCCTTAATAATCGAGGTTGGGGAGATGGTGGAGGCTTTTGGAATCGCCGATAACAATTAATGAGGAATGAGAAATTATGAGGCAAGATACCTATTTCAAAATTATCAATTATTAATTACTTAAAAATGGTGATTACTGAAAATCAAATATCAGAAACATTAAAAGATACCTCAGAATTTGGACCTATTTCTTTAGTGATTATTCAACCTACTTCTTTTTGTAACTTAGATTGTGACTATTGTTATTTACCTGATCGACATTTACAAAATAGGTTATCTTTAGACTTAGTTGATCCTATTTTTAAAAGTATTTTTACCAGTCCTTTTTTTAGAGATAATTTTAGCGTTTGTTGGCACGCCGGTGAACCTTTAACCATGCCAATTTCGTTTTATAAATCAGCTTTTCAATTAATAGAAGAAGCTAACAAAAAATATAATAAAACTGATTTTTGTTTTAATCATTCTTATCAAACTAATGGTACATTAATTAATCAAGGATGGTGTGACTTTTGGCAAGAATATCCTGTTCATATTGGTGTAAGTATTGATGGTCCAGCTTTTTTACATGATACCCACAGAAAAAATCGTAAAGGTGGTAATTCCCATGATTTAACAATGCGTGGAATCCGTTATTTGCAAAAAAATAATATTCCTTATAATACCATTTCTGTCATTACAGAAGAATCTTTAAATTATCCTGATGAAATGTTTAATTTTTTTGCTGAAAATGAGATTTATGATCTAGCTTTTAACATGGAAGAAACGGAAGGAGTTAATGAATTAACATCTCTTAATGGGAAAAAAATAGAGTATCGTTATATTAAATTTATTGAGCGTTTTTGGCAGTTAGTTACTGAAAGTAAATTACCTTTTATTGTGAGAGAGTTTGAAATTTTAATTAGTTTAATTTATAGTGGTAATAGATTAAAAAATACAGATATGAATAAACCTTTTATGATTGTTAACTATGATTATCAGGGTAATTTCTCTACATTTGATCCTGAATTATTATCAGTAAAAACAGAAAAATATGGTGATTTTATTTTTGGTAATGTTTTAACAGATACCCTTGAATCTATTTGCGAAACTGAAAAATTTAAAGCTATTTATCAAGAGATGAATAAAGGGGTAAAATTATGCTCCGATAATTGTAATTATTTCGGTATTTGTGGCGGTGGTGCAGGTAGTAATAAATATTGGGAAAACGGCACTTTTGCTTCTACGGAAACTCAAGCCTGTCGTTATCGTATTAAAATTTTAACTGATGTTTTAGTAAGTGCTATGGAAAAATCCCTAAATTTATCAATAACCTAAGTTGGATAAGGATAAAGTCGCTTTTAAATATATTTACAGCGTTTTGGGATTACTTAGTTATGACAGTTTGAATGACTATATTAAAGGTAATAGACTTCTCCAGAAAATAGGGAGTGGGGAGTTCTTAGCAGGGAATAATAGGTTAAAATTGACAATTTATAAACAAGAATTAATTTAATTTTTAATTTTTACCAGATGTCTAATAATAACCTCAGTTCGATGTCAGAAACCTTTAAAAATAAGGGTTTAAGAGTCTTAGTTGACGAAATTTTACCCACCTAAAAGAATTAAGTTTAGTAAATAATTGTCGAAAATCAATTTTAATAATGTTTAAGTTTATTCTCTCCTAGTTGAATCGTCCCCTAGTCCACTAGTCTCATCTTCACCGATAATTTTATGTCGAACTCATATCTTGCACCTAGTTGAAAATTGGCTTGTGAGAGGGAGTAATGAGTAATGAGTTTCAGAATTGACACTAACAGCTATAAAATTGATTACCTCACTTTAGGCTATTAAGTATTTTTGTTCTGATGCAAGCAAGATCTTAGTCGAACTCAGGTAATAATAAGAGAATTTTTTTTGGTTTTAATGATAATTATTAAGATTATATCAAGTTCTGATAATTACTTAAATGATGCAACGCCGAATTTAAAGGGTAAAGGTGAAATTATCCACTAATCCTCCGGGTAATAAACAACCTCCTAAGGATCTTGATTCATAAGTACTAATTTCTGGAATAAATTCTTGAAAATCTGTTAAAGCTAATAAATTTTCACCAAAGAAAGAGTATAAAGAATCATCGAAGCGTAAATCTTTAATCGTTGCCACAATTTGCCCATTTTCTACCCAAAAACAACCATAACGAGTCATGCCAGTAATTTTGCCTAAAGTTCGATCACTCCAATTAAGATAGTGTAAATTAGACAGATATAACCCCCTGTCAATGGCTTTCAAAATTTCTTCTTCTGATAAACTGCCACTAGCTACTTCTGGCGATCGCAAACCTTCAAAACTACTAGCCCCATTAGATTTAAGGTTATATTCTAAGGCAGTGCGACTGCTAATTAAAGTATTAACCAATTTACCCTCAACAATTAAAGGTAATTCATCAGGAGACATTTCCCCAAAATCATTAAAACGAGGAGTATTACCACTATGAAAATTCTCTTTAAGATTGAATAAGGGTGAAAGACTTTCTCCTTGACGCAATTTAGCGAAGGCGCTACCCCCTTGACGTAAAGAAGATTCACTAATCGCACCCCAAGAAAACATCCCCAATAAATCAGCCATCGCCGCTGGTGCTAAATAAGTGCGATAACTACCTGGTTTCACCTCATGGATGGGTAAATTTAACTGTTGCAATTCCTGTTTATGATAGTTAATTTGATGTTGATATTTGTCTAAATCCCAATGACGAGAAGAAAAAGTGCCTTTAATTGCTTTATGATTAGCATTAATTAAAGAATAATCAATAAAAAAAGAATCTGTTGCAAACCAATGTTTTTGCCCTAAAGAATTATAATTTGCACTAATGATTGAACCTCCCGTATAATAACCGGTAAAATCTAAACCTTGTACTGGTGCTAAAATTGTTTCAATAACAGAATCGGAAGATAATAAATTACCATGATAAACTTCATGAGAAGAGCCTTTATTTTCTGGCAAAACAATAAAAGGATCTGGTGGTAAAATAATAATTTCAGTTCTTAAATAAGCTAAATTTTCTAAAGCTATTTCTAGATCATTTTTCTCATTTCCAGTGAGGGGAAAATTAGCATAAACAATTCGGTTATTTGCAATTAATTTTAAACAAACTTGAGCATCTATAACGATTCCTGTTTGTCTAACTTTTCCATTATTAAACCTCACAAAATGACTATGTTCAGCTTTAAATTGTACAATTAAATATTCTTCTGCTTTTAACTCATTAAATAATTTTTCTGTGACTTCATTAAAAGATTTTTCCCAATTTTTATTCGTGGATAAACTAGACATAATTACAACACAATTAAATATTAAAATATAACGATAGCATTAAACTAATCTCTGTTAACATGATTACTTCTAAGCCTTGTTTTTGTAAATTTTTGACAGCTGATTTAGAAGATACCTATAGTTATAGTTATTTCAGTTCATTTTAAGACAGTTTGTCAAGCAAAAATACCCATTGTATATAGCTAAGAGAATTTGATAATGTCTCGTTCTTATTTGAAACGACTATATTTCTTAATTATATGTCAACTATGATAAATTACTACAACGGAAGGTTTTGGGGGTTCATTTTGTTGTAAACTAGGCCAGTTTGAGCCTTGTGGAATCGTCCTTGTTTGAGTAAACTCTTCCCCATCGGTGGTTAAAATTGACATTTCTACTATTTTATCTAGGTTATCTTTCCTGATACCATTTTTTTCTGCTGGATGTTGAATGGCTAAAAAGAGGGTTTTTTGATCTTTTGTGAAGTATAACCCCGTACCTTCAGCTTCCATCGGTACAATCCCAAAAGGATAGGCTTTTCCGGCATTTTCCCCCGATAACGGTATATACCAAATAGAATTATTACCTAATGCACTCGTTGTACTTCGATCGCCTTTTGATAGATTTTGTGAGCTTGTAGGCATATCCGTTACCATCCATAAATCTCCATTAGCATCAAATTCGATATTATCAGGATTAGCGAAGCCCATACCACCTTTTGAAGGTTCACCACCTACTGCAAGAATATTCCATGTAAAAGTCATAGCATCAGGTTGATTATCAGTTTCTTGGAGACGCATTAAACAACCATATTGGTACATTTTCCCTTGACTATCACTAAAAATACGTTTGTCAGGACTGCCTTCACTTCCGGCGACTCCTGCGGTATAAGCAATAACTAAGGAATTATCTATGGGACTTAATTCTACATCTTCAGGACGAGCACCACAAGTACCACCAACAACATTCGCTGCAAAGTGAGCATCAATTAATATCACTCCTTGTATTTCTTTTTGAGTTTTTCCCACATATAAATCCCCTAATTTCCGATATTTAGTCTTAAAATCATCTAATTGAACTTGATTTTTTACAGCTATAAAACCACCTTTTTTCCTGTCAGGGTTAGGAATAGTTAATAATCCCCCCTCTAAGTGCTGCAAAGCAACGGGATTGATAGGTGTATCTGGTTGTAAGGCTATCCATTCCCCTTTACCATCTTCTGACATTTTCGCAACATATAACATCCCGTCTTGCAGTAATTCCGAGTTTTTTTTATCCCTAGGATTAACAACTTTTCCCTTTGAAACAAATTTATATAAATGTCCTCCCGTGCGATCGCATCCAGAATAAAATACGACTGGTTGATTTTTTTTGGCTCGAATAGCTACTGCTTCATGACGAAAACGACCTAACCATGTATGTTTTGTGCCATAATCATTCATGTTGGTAGGATCAATTTCCACCATCCAACCGTATTTATTCCCCGCTAAACCAAAAGGATTACCTTGCCCACTTAAACCACTGACAGGGGTTGATTCTGGGAAAAAAGAAGTGCCGTCAGCCATAATACCTTCAGTTACATAATTTTGGAAATTTTCTTCAGCACTAAAAACTGTACCCCAAGGTGAAGTACCACCTGCGCAATTGGCAAAAGTGCCAATAATTTTATTACCTAAATTGTCAATATAGCCTAAGCCTTCTGTTTTTGTAAAGATAGTTGTAGCAGCCCCTGTTGCTAATAAATAACGGTTATCTTTCCATCCTGAAATTCCAGTAATGCGCCGATCGTTTTTACTATAGGTGCGTTCCCATTTACCATTATTATCCTTTTTAACCGAAATGATACCTACACCTTGATCTATTAATAATTCAGCAAAAAATTCTTGAAATTGTAATTTAGCTGGGTTATCCTCAGCAAGGGCAAAAATATTTAAAGCCTGTCGATTTTGATTCGCTTCTGTTAAAATATCTAGCACCTCTTTTGAGAGAGATTTATTAATTACAATTTCATAAGTTTGCAACCAAGGAATTGGACTAACATATTCAAAATTTACCACTAAAAAACCCTCATTAGGCCTAGTTTCGATTAAAGAAAGATAATCATTGTTATAACCAAAACGGGAATCTCCGACTTTATCGCCCCAAGAAGCAATAACATCATATTTAAAACCTTCTGGTAAAATTAAATCATCTTCAACTTTATAACTGTGATAAATTTGTTTTTGTTGTTGATTATTAAGATTATTAATTTCCAAAGGAATAGGATATTTTATCGGTTGAAAATTACTAAAAGAAGTATTTATGTTGATAGATGTTTTTGCTTGTAAATTATCTTTTAAGATTGAATTACAAGCTGTAGTAGCTATTCCGATTCCTAAAAAGGTTAAAAATTCTCGGCGTTTAAATTTCATAATTAATCTTAATATAGCAATCCTATATGATTCGTGGCAAAGTAAATATCAACTATTTGGATGCAAGGAGTTTAAACCCCTTGTTAAATAATGATTATAGAGTTTTTTATTCCTTTTAAATATCTCACAACCTGTTGAGAAATTATAGTACTCTAATGTTATTCTGGGTTTAAAATTCGATTAAGAACTTTTTAACTCACTGGCTAAATGTTATTCCTTTTTCTTCCAAAATACGAATAAAATATTCTTCTAAAGAATCTCGATTTAAAGTGAGACTAATTAATTTACTGTCGGTGTTTTGTAAATAACTTAAAAATTCTTTTTCATTATTTTGTAATTCTCCAGTGATAAAATCATTTTCTTTTTTGATATGGTTTAACCATTCTTTAAAATTTTCTTCTTTTCCACCTTTTATTATTACATGATAACTCTCTTTTTTTCCTAGAATTTCATCTAATGAACCAACATTTAATAATTCTCCTCGGGCTAAAATAGCAATGCGATCGCATATTTTTTCGACATCAGACAAGACATGAGAATTAAAAAAAATAGTTTTACCTTGTTTTTTTAAAGAGAGTATAATTTGTCTAACTTGATAACGTCCCATAGGATCTAAACCAGACATTGGCTCATCAAAAAAGACAACTTCAGGATCATTAATTAAGGCTTGTGCCATGCCAACTCTTTGCAGCATTCCCTTAGAATATTGTCTTAATTGTTTTTTTTGTGCCGTATTTTTAGCTAATCCGACTAAATCTAATAAGTGTAAAATTTTCTGAGATTGTTGAGATTTAGGAATCTGAAATAAATCTGCAATAAAACCTAAAAATTCCCAAGCCGTTAAGAAGTCATAATAATAAGCATTTTCTGGTAAATAACCAACTCTTTGCTTAACAGTTTTATCACCTAATGGTTTTCCTAATAATAATCCTTTTCCAGAAGTTGATCGAATAACACCCAATAAAATCTTTAATAAGGTTGTTTTTCCGGCACCATTAGGACCTAATAAACCAAAAGTTTCCCCTTGATATACTTTTAGGGTACAATCCTTAAGGGAAGGTACTTTAGTATTCATCCAAAAACCGGTACGATAAACCTTATTTAATTGATAAGTTTCGACAACGGTAGGTTTATTTGAAGTATCAAGAGAAGAAGGTATATTGAGAGTAGAAATCATGTTATTTTCACCATATCAAATCAGGAAAAATTTTTTCTTTCTATTTAATTATAAATTAAGATGATGGTAGAAATTCAAAGGAATGTTATCTTCAGAAATTTTCTGAATAAAACTTGACATTGGATTAATAATTGATATACTTTCTTCATCATCAATCAGGTTGACTGTCATATTTCGTCAATCTATGGTTACTATTTTTAGAAGTTATAAAATATTTCAGTGTCTATTTTTAACCCTAGTTCTCTCAATTCTAAAACTGTGTCACCTAATTATCAATCAGAGAAATATACCCCTGTTTTGGCATTAAAAGAGTTGGTAGCTAGTTTACAAAGAGAACAAAATAAAATTCAAAATTTGCTAAGTTCTCTGAGTTTTGCTTTACGCAGTTTTAATAATTTGAATCAGTTTTTAGAATTAACCCCTTTAATGGTTGCTAGAGTTACTGATGCCGAAGGTGGTGCATTAATACTGTACCATGGTAATCATAAAGTTAACTTAGAGCATATTTATTGTCAAAATACTCTATTTAGAGATGAAATTAATAATTATTTTCAAAGTGTAATTAATGATATTAATAACTATCAAAAAAAACATCAAGAAAATCCAGCTAATTTTCCTAATATTGATTGTTTTTCAAGGTTTGTTGAAGATAAATTGAAGGAAAAACTTACCCCCTTATTAAAAGTTTTTAGTACCCCAATTTTAATTAAGAATATTGAAAAAGGACGTTTATATATTTTCAGTCAAGATTCTGACTATTTATGGACACAAACTAGGAAAAAATTAGCTCAATTAGTAGCAGATCAAACCGCCGTAGCTATAGCCAATCATGAATTAACCATAGAATTGAGATCAAAAGAAAGACAAGATAGAGAATTAGAAATTGCCTCAGAAATTCAGTTAAGATTATTACCTCGAAAATGTCCTATCATTAAAGGATTAGAAGTAGCAGCTAAATGTGAGACAGCAAATCGTGTGGGAGGTGATTATTATGATTTCATCCCGGTGAATTATGATCAATGGGATGAGCATACTGCACAGATACCGAATGCACCCTGTGAGCCTTGGAGCATAGTGATTGGAGATGTAATGGGTAAAGGTGTACCAGCAGGGTTAATTATGACAATGACAAGGGGAATGTTACGAGCAGAAGTTTTAAACCGTCATTCTCCGTCTAAAGTATTAAAGCATCTGAATCGAATAATGTATGCAGATTTAGATAATTCTCATCGTTTCGTCACTTTATTTTATTCAGAATATAATCCTCAAACTCATATTTTACGCTTTGCCAATGCGGCTCATAATCCTCCTTTATTATGGAGAAAAAAAACTGAGGAAATTATCAGATTAGACACCGATGGAATGTTAATAGGTTTAGAGCCTAATTCCCAATATAAAGAAGACACTATTAAACTAGAATTAAATGATATAATTCTTTATTATACCGATGGTTTAACCGATGCAGTGAATCAAAATAATCTCAGATTTGATGAAGATAATTTACATATTTGTTTTAATTATGCTTGTCAAAATTATTCAACTCCAGATGAAATTCTTAACTATATTTTTCGAGAGATTAAACATTTTATCGGCATTGGGCATGAAAATACGGATGATATGACTTTAATTGTCGTTAAATTTAACCCCAACGATTCAATTATTTGTGCTTATTAAACTTTGAGGAGAAAAAATTTTAGTTGGTAAAAAAAGATTAAGCCCTTTGCGTCTTTGCGAGACAATTTATGATAACTATTTAAATAAACCTAATATAGCAGAAAACAAGTTGATTAGGATATTATGAAACCCCAAACAGTAACTATAATCTATATTATACCTTTGCTCTTTGTCCTTTGCCCCTTGCCGTTTGCTATATAATTTAATTTTTTGATCAAGTTATGATAAAAAAGTCTTTTAAAAAAAGTAATGGGTAATAAATTAATTGTTTTCAAAATCGGTGAGGGTAGTTTTGAATCAGGTTTTACCCTGAGTATTCGTCTTAGTCAAGATGACACCAAAGAATTGTTAGTAGAAACTGAAGGTAGATTACCTCCTGCCCCAAATCTTTATCAAAGTTATAGTAATTGGCAATCTAGTTATCGAAATTTATCGGTTTCCTTACGTTTAGGTGCAACAGAAACACAAGTAACTAATGTAAGTGTTCGTGAGTGTAAACAATATATTAATACTCTACAGATAGATCTCAATCAATGGTTACAACATTCTCAAGTACAATCCCTATTATTAGATCTTTTTCCTCATCTCCATCAACAAGATTTAATTCGTTTTGTGATTCAAACTGCTGATGTGCGTTTATGGCAGTTACCTTGGCATTTATGGACTATGTGGCATCGTTATCCACAAACAGAAATTGCTCTGAGTAAACCTAATTGTCAAAAACCTAATCGCAAAGAAAACTTAGATTATTCCCGTAAAGTGAGAATTTTAGCTATTTTAGGCGATCGCCGAGGGATAAACGTAGAAAGAGACAGACAGGTTTTAAATAGTTTAGCTAATGCAGAAGTAGTCTTTTTAGATCAACCCAATTTATCAGAATTAACCCCATTATGGGAGCAATCATGGCAGATTTTATTTTTTGCAGGACACAGTTCTAGTAAAAATAACAATGAATGTGGTTTATTGCAAATTAATCCTTACGAAACCATTGATATTCAAAGATTAAAAAATACCCTCTCCAAAGCCATTCATAACGGTTTGGAATTGGCGATATTTAACTCCTGTGACGGATTAGGGTTAGGGTTTACTCTCGCAGATTTACAACTCCCTCAAACTATTATTATGAGAGAAGCAGTACCAGATGAAGTGGCTCAGGAATTTGTAAAATACTTTTTACAAGCCTACTCCGAAGGAGAAACATTATATCAAGCCGTCAAAGATGGAAAAGCGAAAATACAAGACCTTTATCATCTCGAAGAACAAGCTCCGGGATCATCTTGGTTGCCCGTTATTTGTCAAAATTTAGCAGTAAATCCGCCTTTATGGTCAAATTTAACCAAAAATAAATTTAAAGCCCCAAATTTTGCATTTAACAAGATTTTCAAATTTATTTTGCGTCAAAAAACAATTTTATTAAGCACTGTTGCAATTATCCTAATTATCGGATTAGTATTAACAACATTAACTTTCATTAAAAAACCACTTTTAGCACGTCCGATTCGTAAACCGTTAAAAAATAGTTGTGAATGTCCTTATGATATAGATGGAATGGGGAGACAATGTGGAAATAAATCAGCTTATAGTCGCCCTGGTGGTACTACTCCTGTTTGTTATATTGGGGATAAAATGAAGTAGGGTAGGATGTGCATCGCTATTAGACGGAATTGCAGAATTGAAGAAATTGGTAGAGGTTTAAGTAGCAGTACAAAATAAATTGATCTGAAAGTTATATAATATAAGGTTGATAGTTGATTTTAATAAACGTTATCTGTAAGCTCTTAACAATATTATGTCTAAGAAAGTTAGTTTAATTGTTGCCATCCTCTCAATTCTTACAGTGTTAGATTCTTCAGCACAAAGTCAAGAAATAACTGTTGATGGTAATACTGCTACTATTGTAACTAAAAATGGCGATCGCATAACCATAGATGGTAACACTTTATCCAGAGACGGAAAAAACTTATTTCACAGTTTTCAAGAATTTGGCTTAACGAGGCAACAAATAGCTACTTTTCTAACAAATCCGAATATTCAAAATATTTTAACCAGAGTGACAGGAGGAAATCCGTCTTATATTAACGGCTTAATGGAAGTTGTGGGGGGTAACTCTAACCTGTTTTTAATGAATCCTGCGGGTATTGTTTTTGGGCAAGGTGCTAGTATAAATGTTCCTGCTGATTTTACTGCCACCACAGCTACTGGTATTGGTTTTAATAATGGCATATTTAACGCTATTGGCAATAATGATTATCAAAACTTAACAGGCAACCCTACAAATTTTATCTTTAATCATAATCAACCCGGAAGCATCATCAACGCTGGAGATTTAAAAGTAGCCCAAGGGAGTAATATCAATCTGATAGCGGGTAATGTCATTAATACTGGCACTATTGAAACTGCTAACGGTAAAATCAACATACAAGCGGTGCAAGGCACATCAAGGATAAAAATAACCCCAGAAGGTAGTTTATTGAGCTTAGAGCTTGATTTACCTAAAGATGAGCAAGGAAATTTAATAGGGTTCACCCCCCAAGATTTACCTACTTTACTGACAGGAGCAAATAAAACTGAAAATAGTATTTTAAATGTAACAATTAAGAACAATCAAGTACAAGTAGCTAATACTAATATCCCCAATGAAACAGGGGTGGCGATCGCATCTGGAAAAATTAGCACTTCCTCAGAGAATAAGGGAGGAGAAGTTACCATATTAGGCAATAAAGTTGGAGTTATAAACGGTGAAATCGAAGCCAACGGAAATAGAGGAGGAGGTAAAGTTTTAATTGGGGGGGATTATCAAGGAAAAGGCACAATTGCTAACTCTCAAACTACGATAGTTAATCAAAATTCTATCATCAAAGCTAACGCTACGGTTAATGGTGATGGAGGAAAAGTAATTGTTTGGGCAGATAATAACACTTCTTTGACAGGAAAAATTGAAGCTAAGGGAGGATATTTGGGCGGTAATGGAGGATTAGTAGAAATATCAGGAAAAGAAAACCTTTACTTTAATGGAGAAGTCAATACTAACGCTAGTGATGGCAATGTCGGTTTATTACTCTTAGATCCTTTGAATGTTATTATAACCAATGGGAGAGAAGGCAATAACGATTCAGCTATATCTGATGGACAGATTTTAGCAGGAGAAGATCCACTTTCTGATTATATTATCTCAGAATTTGCCTTAGAAAATTTATCAGGTACAACTAATGTTTTAATTGAGGCTACGAACAATATCACCGTAGAAGACTTAAGCGATAATAGTCTCACTTTTTCTTCTAATACTACCACTGGCTCGACTCCTCGCACCTCAGTTACTTTTACTGCCGATGCTGATAATAACGGGGTAGGGGATTTTTCTATGAATAGTGGGGATAAAATTGTAGGCATAGGGCGAGATGTTAACATTTCTGGTGCTAATATTACTTTAGGAGTAGTTGATACATCAATACCAGAAGACAATCCTAGCACTCCTGTAAATGAAGCCAACGGAAATGCTGGTAACATAACCATTAACGCTACTAATAATGTTGCCATTGAAGGGCAAAGTTTGACAGTTAATAGCATTCCTTATAGTTTAGCTAGTTTTATCTCTAGTGGTGGAATCGGTAATGCTGGTAATATTGTCATCAATAGCAGTAATGGCTCAATTTCTCTAACTGCCAATAATGGTAATATAATTACCCAAACTGATAATGGCAATGCAGGTAATATTCAACTAAATGCACCATTAGGGAATATAAATTTAGCCACAAATATTCAACTGAGAAGTTTAAGTTTAAGCGGTGGTAATAAAGGCAATGTTATTTTAACATCCAATACAGTGCAACCTTCAGGAGTTGATAGTAGTATAGATTTTTTGATTGATAATGCGGCTAGTCTTAACATTAACAACTTTAATGTAAATATTAATAATTCTTTGAATACCTCTATTTTTCCCAACTCAAGCATCAATATCAATGGCAATAATTTTCAGCTAACTAAAAATATCAATAGTAATGGTGTGAATGTTAATGTAAATTCTAATGGTTCAATTTTCCTCACTTCTGACTCTTCAATTATCTCTAATGGTGGTGAGATTAACTTAAATGCTTCCGGGGGAATTACCACTGGGGTAATAGATTCTAGTAGTCAAACAATAGGAGGGGCAATTAATCTCACTGCTGGAAATAATATTAGTTTAGGTTTAATTAAAGGAGGCTCTACTACTCAACAAGGAAATCCTATCATCATTAACACTCCGAGTCAAGTGCAATTATTAGCGACATTTGAACCACAAGGGGCTGATACCATTATCGGCAATGTGACTCGTGTTAGTAATTTTATCTCTCCTAACAATCTCAATACCAATGGTGGTAATTTTACCCTTAATACTTCCACTGATTTTATTCAAGATTTTGCCATCTTCACTCAAGGAGGTAATTTTAACCTTAACAGTTTAGGGAATGTAGCCATCAATAGCAGTATTGATACCGATGGTGGTAATATAACAGTAACAGGAATTGCCTTAAACTCATCAGGAGTATCTACACCCTTTGATAGTAGTAATGCGAATGGAGATGGTGGAGATATTACTCTCCTTAGCAATGGTGGAGAAATCAACGTTAGTGGCTTATTTACTAATTCATCCATAAGTAATGGTGGAGAGATAAATATAACGGCGATAGCAGGAGGAGTTAGTCTTGGTAATGTGAATACCTCGGGAGAAATAACAGGAGGAAACCTGAATCTTAACGCTAATGGCAATATCACCAACAATGGATTAATAGCCATAGAAGGGGAAACTTTTCTCAATGCTAATGGTAATAACATTATTCTTGATAATATCAGTAATGATTTTCAAACAGTTAACCTTCAAAGTGCTAATAACGTCATCCTTACAGATATTAATGATTTAACCCTTGCCAATGTTGATAGTTTAGGTAATCTTATCAACATCTCTATTTTAGGAGATTTAGATCTCAGAGTTACTGATACAACTAATATAAGAAGTAATATTCTAGCTGATAATATTTTGACTGGTAATACTGGAATAACTATCATAAATACAGATAACATTGCGACATCCGGAAGTCAAACTTATAATAACCCCATTACTTTTAATCAAAATACTATTTTTGATAGTGGAGGTTTATTTAGTAGTCGAGACATAACAGGAATTGGTGATAATCTTAATATTGATAGCAATATCGGGATAATCTTATCAGGCATTGTTGATACTTCTAATAGTGAGGGAAGTGGCGGAAATGTTACTTTAACTTCTATGGGGGATATTATTACTCAAAATATTAATAGTTTTGGAAGTTTAAACGGTGGTAATGTCACTATCAATAGTGATGGTAAAATTGCTATTAATGGAATATTTGCTGATGCTAATAATACTAATGGACAAGGAGGAAATGTTAATCTTATCGCTAAAGG
>NZ_VRZC01000001.1:0-54921 GCF_016743215.1 Geminocystis sp. GBBB08 | reverse complement strand
TAGTATAACATCAGGAAGAATCATTAAAAGTGGTCAAACTGGTAATGCTGGCAAAATTAATATTCAAAGTGATGCACTGATTAATTTATCAGAAAGTATTGATGCTGTTGGGGATATTGGTGGAGACGTTACTTTAACTTCTATGGGGGATATTATTACTCAAAATATTAATAGTTTTGGAAGTTTAAACGGTGGTAATGTCACTATTAATAGTGATGGTAAAATTGCTATTAATGGAATATTTGCTGATGCTAATAATACTAATGGACAAGGAGGAAATGTTAATCTTATCGCTAAAGGTAGTATAACATCAGGAAGAATCATTAAAAGTGGTCAAACTGGTAATGCTGGCAAAATTAATATTCAAAGTGATGCACTGATTAATTTATCAGAAAGTATTGATGCTGTTGGGGATATTGGTGGAGACATTACTTTAACTTCTATGGGGGATATTATTACTCAAAATATTAATAGTTTTGGAAGTTTAAACGGTGGTAATGTCACTATCAATAGTCAAGAAGGATTAATTCAAACTAATTTGATTAATTCTCATTCTCTTCAAGGAAAAGGAGGTAATATCTTTGTCTCGGCGATGGGAAACGTCAACACTCAAGATATTATTACTAATTCTAACCTTGATTTAGCTGGGGAAATTAATATCAATAGTAGTAATAGTTCTGTTGTTACTGGTATTTTGAATACTACTGGCACAGTAAATAATAATATTGCTATCACATCTTCTCAAGGAATTTCCACAGGAATTGTTGATACTAATAATTTAACTTTTAATACTCTCAATGATATTGACTTGGCAACTCTTAATGTCAGAAATAATTTAAAAATTACGACTAATGGTAATATAACTGATACTGGTGTCGTCAAAGTTTTGGGTAATACTTCTCTTAACGGTGATAATATTATCCTCGATAATAATCTCAATGATTTTAATACTGTTAGTATTGTTAATGGTAATAACGTCACCCTTGCCGATATTAATGACTTAACTCTTGCCAATAGTTTAGGAAATCCTATCAATATCTTTATTTTTGGGGATTTAGATCTCCGAGTTACTGATACAACTAATATAGAGAGTAATATTCAAGCTGATAATATTTTTACTGGAAATAGTGGAATAACGATGATTAAGACAAGTAATATTAATACTAATCTTGATCAAACTTATAATAATCCTATCATTTTAGCCACAAATACAGAAATCACAGGAAATAATATCACCTTTAATAATTTCATTGACTCTTCTGTTATTCCTCAAAATTTGACAGTTATCGCCAATAATAATATTAACTATGGTGACGGAATCGGAGATGATCGCCTTGGTAGTAGTATTGGTTTAGGAAGTCTTACCTCTAACGGGCAAACAAATATTAATGTTAATATAACGGGTAATAGTATCAACACTATTGGCAATCAAATTTTTAATAGCCCAGTATTATTACAAGCTAATACTTTTCTCACGGGCAATAATCTAACTTTTAATGGTGCTATTAGTGGTGCTAATAACTTAACAGTTAATACTAATAATAACGGTATCACAACTTTCAATAACACGATACAAGGATTAAATAACCTTACAACTAATAGCGATGGTAAAACGATAATTAATGGTAACATCACTACTACCCAGATTCAAAACTATCAAAATGATGTCGAGATAGGCAATTCTGTTACTTTAACTAATAATAATATCAATTTTAATGGAACTGTTAATAGTCAGTCAGGAGAAAATAATAATTTAACGGTTGATAGTGGTACTGGTAATATTACCTTTAATCAAGCTATTGGCAATAGTCAGACTTTAGGTGATATTCTCGTTAATAGTGATGGGGAAAAAACTTTTAATACTGTAACGGCTCAAACTTTAACAACTAATAGTAACGGTATAACCAGATTAAATGGAAATATTATAACCACTGGTAATCAGGTTTATCAAGATAATGTACTAATAACTCAAAGCAATATAACTTTAACCAGTAATCAGGGTAATATCAATTTCCTTAATAATCTCAATACTGCTTCTAATAACTTAACATCAACCAGTTTTACTGGGATTAATTTTTCTGATACTGGATTAGTTTCTTCTACGGGAGGAAATTTATCCTTACAAACTAATAATCCTGATGGCAATATTTTGATCGGTAATGCAAATAATAACTCATTTTTGATCACAAATCTCGATCGCCTTAATGGATTTAATAGTATTACTATTGGTCAAAATAACACTATTGGCAGTAGTATAACTATCAATGAAAATTTAACTATAAATGATCCTTTAATTCTTCAAGCAGGTAATATTTTTGTGAATCAACCCATCAATGGTAATGATAACGCTTCTGTTACTATACAAGGTGCTGGTTCAACAACTACTCTTAACGCTGATATTCTTACTCAGGGTAATGATATAACCATCGATAATAACGTCATTTTAGGTGCAAACGTCAACCTTATTACGAATAATCAAAGTGATGTTGGAGGAAATATTCAGATTCTTGGCACGATTAATGGTAATCATAATTTAACTATGAATGGGGGTAATAGTAACATTTCCCTGACTAATAATATAGGGAATAATGAGGCTTTAAATAATTTATCTCTCACCGCTAACAATACTAATTTTAATGGTAATTTAGTCTCTACCACTGGAAATCAAAATTTGAACACTAATGTCACGCTCACACAAGATACTCTTTTCAATAGTCAGGGCTCGTTTTTAGCCCAAAATATTTCTACTAGAAATACAAATATTGAAATTAATGCTCAAAATATTGACACCCAAAATATTATTACTAATGGCGGCAATATATCCCTCACCAGTAATAATAATGGTATCTTCACTGAAGATTTAGACAGTAGTAGCAGTTTTGCTGGTGGTGCGATCGCCATAAATTCTAATACAACCATTAATACGGGAAAAATAGAGGCTATTGGTAGTAACGGTAATGGTGGAAATGTGACTTTAAATGCACCTAGTGATATTCAGGTTAGTAGTATTAACACCCGTAGCAGTAACGGTAAAGGAGGGGATATAAATATCAGTACTTTAGGGCGGTTGAAAGTAACAGACACTATTCCTGACTCTAATATTAGTATTGATAGTACTGGAGGAAATGGACAAGGAGGGGCAATTTTGATTAATTTTTTCCCTGATAATTCTCAAAAAGGATTAACCGAAGATCCCCGTTTACCTTTTATTGTAGGTGATTCAAGCAATAATGGCACAGCAGGAATTATTACAAATAGTAATTTTTCTATTGCACCCGGAAAATATTTTGAAGCTATTAAAGAAGGAAATATTAATGTTGTTTTATTAGATCCTATTCCTGAACCCCCCGTTGAGCCTCCCGTTGAGCCTCCTGTTAAGCCTCCCATTGAGCCTCCCGTTGAGCCTCCCATTGAGCCTCCCGTTGAGCCTCCCGTTGAGCCTCCTGTTAAGCCTCCCATTGAACCACCATTAATTATTCCTCAACGCCTTCCTGATATTATTAATATAATTCAAACAAGTATTAGCACTACTAATGACTCTGGAGTTGATAGTTCAAGTGTTAATATTATCGGACGTTCATCTATAATTACTTCGCCTTTTGGTCTGCAAATTTATAATATTGATCAAACTCAAGAAATTTTAACTTTCATTGAAAAAGAAACTGATCAAAAACCTGCTTTTATCTACGTTAGCTTTACCCCTAAAGGTTATCAACCAGGTGATTTAGATCAGGATTTTGCGCGGAGAGAAGCTCTCAATACTCAAGAATATCGCCGAGTTAATATCAATAAACCAAATCTTCAACCTACCCTAGCTCTTAAACCGGCTCCCGATGATCAGTTGGACATCTTAGTTATTACACAAAAAGGACGACCTATCAGAGTAACTGTACCTATAACACGGGAACAAGTAGTAAAATCTGCATCTAGTTTATGGTCAAGTATATCCGATGTTTTTGCTTTAAATGATGACTATAAACCTTTTGCTACTGAATTGTATAGTTGGTTAATTGCTCCTATTGAAGCTGAACTAAAAGAACAAAAAATATCTAACCTATTATTCATTTTACCTGCAGAAATTCGCTTTATTCCCGTGGCCGCATTATATGATGGCAATAGTAAGGAGTTTTTAGTCGAAAAATATAGTAGTGGTTTAGCTCCAAGTTTAAACTTAAATGATAATCGTTATCGCCCTATTAAAGATTTACACCTTTTAGCTATGGGTGCGTCTAGTTTTGCTGATGATAAAATTACTCCCTTACCTGCGGTTGGTGTAGAATTACCTACCATTAAAAAAGTATGGAATGATGAACCATCTCCAGAATATCAACGTTATTTGAACGAAAATTTTACTTTAGAGCAACTGAAAACGAATATTAAACGTCAACCGGTTGGAATTGTTCATTTAGGCACTCATGGAGAATTTAACCCGACAGAAACTACCAATAGTTTTATTCAATTATATAATTCTCGTTTGCCTTTAAATGAAATTAGAAATCTGAGTTTAAATAATCCTTTAGTGGAATTAATGATTTTAAGTGCTTGTGAAACTGCTTTCGGTAACGAGATTGCTGAGTTAGGGTTTGCGGGGTTGGCTGTACAAGCAGGAGTTAAAACTGCTATGGGTAGTGTTTGGCAAGTTAGTGATACTGGTACTTTAGCATTAATGACTGATTTTTATCGTCAACTCAAAATTCAAACTACCAAAGCAGAATCTTTACGACAAACTCAGTTAAATATGCTTAAAGGGAAAATTTATAAAAGTGATGATGGAAATAAAATTATTACCCCTCAATTAGAGGTTTCCTTAGAGGCATTACCGCAAGATTCTCGACAAAAAGAAGATTTTTCTCATCCTTTTTATTGGGCTCCTTTTACGATGATTGGTAATCCTTGGTAATTTAACAATTGACCATTAACAATAGATAGTGAATAATTTATAGTTGTGGAATAGGCTTCTTGTCACCTAATTTCCAACTCTTAATTATATATAGCAATCCGTTTAGGATTTGTAAACAATCAAAGATTATCAAAAATTAGCCCCAATCCTTGTAAACAATAACAAATGACTAATGACAAATGACAAAATCTTTAATTTTACCAGACACAACCGCTCATAGGAATGCTATATAATTTATCCTATATAAATATTATAATATGAAAAATATTAATTTTAATAAAAATTTTTGGTTATTTTATCTAATATATTTATCTTTTTTGTCATTAAATAATCCTGTTTTTGCTCAAGATTTTTTTATTAAAAATAATGGTAATTTTTTTTCTAATTTAGATAATAAGTACTCTTTAATTAGTCAAAACACTCCTCAAGAATTAACGGTCAAAAAAATAGAAGTAAAAGGTAATACTAATCTTACTAATTAAATTAATTCTTTTAATAATCCCTATGAAAATCAAACTAATTCTTTTAAAACTTTAGAAGAGATTGCTAATAATATTACTCAACTTTATTTGAATCAAGGTTATATTACTACACGAGCAATAGTGGAAAATGTTATTGATGACGTGGTTATTATTAGAGTTGATGAAGGACAAATAGAAACTCTCGAAATTCAAGGAGGAAAACGATTAGAAAATTATGTAAGACAAAGAATAAGTTTAGGTGCAGTAACTCCTTTTAATTCTAGTCATTTAGAAGATCAATTAAAGTTATTAAAAATTGATCCTTTAATCGAAAATATTGAAGCAACTTTAAGGCCTGGTAATGGTCAAAAACAGAGTATTTTAATCGTTAAAGTAACGGAAGCTGATCCCTTTTTTGCCACCATTGGTATTGATAATTATTCCCCCCCTAGCATTGGTGGTACTCAAATGACATTTGCGGCAGGTTATGGCAATGTTTTTGGCTTTGGGGATAGTTTTTCGGTGTCTTATCAACCTCGTTTGGAAGATTGGGCTGGTACTTATAATCTTGATTTTAACTATATCGCCCCTCTTAATCCCATGAATGGCACTTTACAGGCTAGGATTTCTTTACAAGAAAATACTGTTATCGAAGGGGATTTTCAATCATTAGATATTAGCGGCGAAAGTCAGTTTTATGATTTAACTTATCGTCAACCTTTGATTCGCACTCCCCGAAAAGAATTTGCTTTATCTTTAGGTATGAGTTATCGTAATGGTCAAACTTTCACTTTTCAAGGACCTACTCCTTTTGGTATTGGACCTGATGATGATGGTATTACTCGGACTAATGTGATTACTTTTGGTCAAGATTATATTAAACGTGACACTACAGGAGCGTGGGGGGTGCGCTCGCAACTTCGGTTAGGAGTGGGGTTATTTGATGTAACAACTTCTAATAGTGCAAATGATCCTGATGGTTATTTTTTGACATGGTTAGGACAAATTCAACGGGTACAATTATTAAACCCTGATCATTTATTAATTATTCAAGGAGATATTCAACTCAGTTTTGATCCTTTATTACCATCAGAGCAATTTGTAATTGGTGGAGGACAATCCGTAAGAGGTTATCGGCAAAATGTTCGTGCCGGAGATAATGGTTTTCGTTTTTCCATAGAAGACAGAATTACTCTTGCCAGAAATGAAGAAAGATTTCCAGTGTTTCAAATAGCACCATTTTTCGATATGGGTTCGGTTTGGAATGTCAAAGAAAACCCCAATTTTTTACCTAATCAAAGATTTATCGCTGCTTTAGGGTTAGGATTTATTTGGCAACCCATAGAAAATTTAAACCTGAGAATTGATTATGCACCACCTTTAATTAATTTGATCGATCGAGGTAATAATATTCAAGACGATGGTTTGTATTTTAATCTTAAATATAATTTTTAAATTTAGAGTTAACCAAAATACAATTTTAACCTTAATTAGGGTTTGCTGTTGGGAATCAGAAGGCTATAATCATCAAGGGTAAAGAATTTAGAATTTAGCTATTGCCCATTGCCCGAAGAATGACCAATGACAAATTTAGTTGCAAGAGTGCCCATTCCCTACCCTCATCAAAATAAAAATACTTTTTGACGCACCCCTAATTATTTAGGGCTTTTAAGAAACTTTTTATTGAGCCAAAAAACCCTAAAGATGATGGTAAATTTTGATTATCTTGATCATTATTTTCCCGTCCTGCTAAAATTCTATCCAATGTCTCTCCTAATGGTTTTTGAGACACTTGTGTGATTAATTGATATTCTTCTTCTTCTTTTTTTTGTTGCCAAATTTCCCATAGATTAGGATAACTGCGTATTACCACTGCTGATTCTAATGGACGAAAATAATAGCAAGATTCTAAAATACTTAAAAATCTTTCTCTTAATTGTCGAGCAGCATAACCGATTCCAACGATCGAAATATCTTCTAATTGTGGTGTTAATAAGATAACAGGGCGATCGCTTGCAAGATTACACAATCTTTCTACCAGAGAAACTTCTATGGAGCAAGGAGATACTACTAAAAAGAGTTTATCTGTTTCACTAATTTTCAGATCAACGGGAGTGCGACTACTACCAATATCTGTGACTTGAAATGCCGTTTCTCCCCATTCTCTTCTAGCTAAGGCGGCAGCACCTGTATCGGTAAAAAAGACTTTTAAACTCATACCATATTCATCTTCAAATAATTTAGCAAACTCGAACGCTAAATATTGAGCTTTTAGGGCAATTTCAGGGATAACTAAGTCAACGGTAATGCGATTACAACCGCTATCTAAAGCAACTTTTAATGCTGATTTCGCTTGTAAAATGGCATCTTCTAAAGTTTCAGGGAGACTTGTCATAAATAATTAGGAATGAGGAATGAAGAATTAGGAATTAGCAAAAGGTTTAAACCCCTTGTTAGGAATTAGGAATTACGGGCAAGATGCCTATTCTACGATGATTAATTACAGGTTCAGAATAATGATATAATATCACTTTGGCACTTAAAAAAAATTGTATCATAAATGACGAAAACAGCATGGGTATTTCCTGGACAAGGTTCACAAGCTCAAAATATGGGTGTAAATTTACAGGATATTGCCATCGCCCAAGAAAAATTTAACCAAGCAGAGGAAATTTTAGGTTGGTCTGTGTTAGAAATATGTCAGGGTGATGAAGAAATTTTATCCCGCACTCTTTACACTCAACCTTGTCTTTATACCATCGAAACTATTTTAGTCGATTTATTAAAAGCCGAAGGAAAAAATCCTGATTTAGTTGCAGGGCATAGTTTAGGGGAATATGTCGCTCTTTATACCGCCGGAGTTTATGATTTTGCAACAGGTTTAAAATTAGTGCAAAAACGGGGAGAGTTGATGGATAAAGCCGAAGGCGGCAAAATGGTAGCCTTAATGAAATTCGACCGACAAACCTTAGAAACAGTAATAAATGCCACAGAAAATGTGGTCATTGCTAATGATAATAGCGATGGTCAAGTGGTTATTTCAGGTGAACCGAATAAGGTTGATCAGGTAGTAAGTGAGGTTAAAGCCAAGTTAGCCGTACCTTTAAAGGTTTCTGGTGCATTTCATTCTCCTTTGATGGCTATGGCAGCTTCTGAATTCGCCCAAGTATTAGAGGGAATTAATTTTAATACTGCTAATATACCTATTTTAAGTAATGTTGATCCTATGCCTACTACTGAAAAAGACAGGATTAAACAACGATTAATCGCACAAATGACGGGGGGGGTGCGTTGGCGAGAAATAATGGCACAGTTACCCTTAGAAGACGTAACAGAGGTGATTGAAATAGGCCCAGGAAAAGTGCTTACAGGCTTACTTAAACGTAGTCTTAAAAATGTAAATTTAATTAATTTTGACTATTAATCTGGTTCTTGATGAGTTAGTATGCTAAATTAGTCAAAAAAAAGGGAAGACTTAAATTTAATCAATAATTACATAAAATCAATTTTAATAAGTTAAAACTCAATTCTTGTACCTATTACTTATTACTTAATTAAGCATACTATATACTGAAGAATCATTAATCGATTGATTATTTAAGTAAAAAAGATGTTAAGATATTCCTTGAATCAGCCAATAAGATTTATATTCAGAAATTAAAGTTGCGATCGCTTCCTTTAAATTGACATCTAAATCACCTTCTTGAATGTCAATAATTAGCTTATAAATTAACTCAAAAATGACTCGATTTTGTTTATCCATCATAACAAATTGACCATTTTTTGTATAGTTAAGTTTTTCAATTTCTTCCTTGCCAACCTTACCTGTGATAAAACCTTCCCTTTCATCTCGAAGCAAAGTAAATTTAATCTGTTTATGGGAAAAAACCAGTTGGTTAAAATTCTTCATTCTGGCGGTAAAACCACCACCACTAATTTGTAAAAAAGCAACGGCATATTGAAGGTTATTGTTAATAATTAATAAGTGATTTGGTAAAGATTTTTTGCCTAACATTAATTGATCAATTTTGATAGTGTTATTATATTTTTGAAAAGCCTCCATAATTGTCACTAATTTTCCTATATCATCATCATCGGTAATAATATGAGGGTGACTATAATCATCGTTTAAAAATTTCTTTGTTTCGATTAAATAGTCTTGTATTTTTCTCTGAGAATCACTAACATTAATTTTGGGTTGACAATCACTAACATTATTCTCTTTAACAGATTGTAAAGGTTTAATAGTTTCTGTTGCTTTGTCTAATAATGAAGGTTTATTTTTCGGTTTATTTTTAAGTTTTAGCTCGGGTGATTCTAGTTCTAAATTTGTCGTTAATCTATTTTTTGCTTGACTTAATTCTGTTGTTAATTGTTGTATTAATAAATTTTTTTGTTTAATTAATTCCTCTTTTTCTCTTAATAATTCATTTTTTTTCATTAAAATAGTATTGTTATTATTTAAAGTTTGCTTATTTTGATAATCTAAATTATCCTTAATTAAAGGTGAGCAAATATTGATAAATTGTTGGAAAGCTGTCTCGAATTTTGTTAATTTTTCTTCTGCTGAAAGAGGAGAAGATGATAAATTAGTTTGTGGTTGATTATTATTTAAACTGTTAAAGGAATTAGGTTGATTGTGACTAGGATTCGTATTGTTAGGTAAAGGAAGATTTTGACTTTTATAACGAAAATAATCAGAGGCTTTATTAATAACTTTTCGGATAGAAGATTCTTGTAAGATAAGTCTTAAATCATCTTGAGTAAATAATTCATCAATTTTGACTCCCAATGCCTGACATTTTAAATTTAAAATTTGCAATAAGTCTTCAGGAGAAGGGCGATTTAAAAAGATTGGATGTTGGGATAATCTATCGGTGACGGAAGCATCAAAATATTGCTGAAATTTATGCCAACGATCAGGAAAAAGATTTACAATAATTAAACTGTTAGGAACATGAGTTAAGATTTCTCTAATAGCATCACCAAAACTGATTAAAAGAGTAGGATTGTTTATTAAAGATTCTAACTGATCAAAGACAATAATTAAAGGTTCATCTAAAGTGGATAATTGCCCAAATAAACTCATTGCCTCTAAGGAAAAATCTTCTCTACTTAAATCTTCCTGCCAATTATTTAACCCTATTTGTTGGCAAATATCATCACTTAATTCGCTACCGGCTAACCATCTTCTGACTTCATCTTTGTAACGAATACCACTAAGAGGATTGTCTTTATAGCTACAAAACTTAATAATTCCTCGCAAAATATTAGAAGAATAACCACCAGCAGAATAATTATTTTCCCACCATTGAGTAATTTTACTGTCAATATATTTCCAATTATTGCCGTGTTGTTGTGTGCCTTCTTTTCCTAGTCGATCGAACAAACTTAGGGTATCATTTTTGAGAGATTGAATAATATTATCTAATTTTTGAGTAGAATCTTGAGATTGAATTAACTCCAAAATTCGAGTAAAACTACGAGCTAATAATAAATCTAACTGAGTGCGTTCACTATTAGCAATACTAACTTTTTCGGCAAAAGATTCTAAAATTCTGGCATAAATATGGTGCATCACCGAAGAAGGATTATTAGGCTGACGCACATATAATAAACGATTAGTTTGTAAAGTTTCCTTTGCTAATCGCATCATTAAATGAGTTTTACCGTTACCTGCTTCCCCCATGACAACAGCGGCTTTACTTTGTCGATTAGCGTCATTTTTAATGTCATTAACAATTGACTTGAGAAAACTAAATTCATTTTGATAAATATGATTAAAGTCGAGATGATTTTGGAAAGGATTATCAACTCGGTTGCTAATAAAAGGATTGGCAATATTATTCACAGATAAAGACATGGGTGTCGTTTTCGTCATGGAAAGTAAATGTAAATATAATTGTAAAGTAAATAGGGCATCATAACGAGCATTATGAGCATGAATATCTCGAAAAAGTTGATTATTGACTTTTAATCTGATTTTTTTTGAGAGAAATCTGAGGCTATAACTTTGACAATCAGGATAAATTTTTTTTGCTAATTCTACAGTACAAATAAAGGAAACTTTAGGTAAATTTTGTCCACATTTTAGAAAACTATTACGAAGAATAGTAGCATCATGTTGAGCATTATGACAAATAATTGTTTTATTTGATAATAACTGGGATAAATCGGCGATAATTAATTCTAAAGACTGAATTTTTAGTTTCACTTTATTATCTTGAGAATTAGTAAAGGCTTCATAGATAAGTTTTCCTTGACTATCAATAATAGCAATTTCTCTAAGTATATCCGCCCCTTCCGTATCGATAACAATAAATTCTGTCATTATCAAAAAATTTATCTCCTTGAATATAATTAGGAATAAGGAATGAGAAATTAGAAAAGGCTTGATATTAGAAGATAGGAAGAGGAGAAAAAATTAATTCCTCATTACCGATTGACGATTATATGAAGTTAGACTAATTAGAGGTGTGTCAAAAAGTTGGTGAAGATAGGGATACCCCCTTTATCCATCCTTTTAAAGTGACAAGGTAACGATGCTCAATTTCTTCATTCTAAATTCTAAATTCTAAATTCTAAATTCTAAATTCTAAATTTCTAAATTCTAAATTCTAAATTCTAAATTTCCTCAGCATACCTTAATTAGTCACAAAAACTTTGCTACCTTCTTTGCGTGTTTACCCACCGAAAAAGAGATTTTTCTGATAATTCTTTAATCAAATTTGATATTACCAATTACCAATTACTGATTACTAATGTCTTTTTCTAATTCATTAAAGATAAAATTAAATAAATTATTACTTAATCTCACCCTCAAGGAAAAATTAGGATTTTCTTTTGGTATAACTATTTTTCTTCTTTCCCTTTTATATAATTTTATTGTCTTTCAGTCTGTTAGAAATAAAGTAAAAGAAGATCAAAGTTTTTTATTACAACAAATTAGTCATGAATTAGTTAATACCTTTGATAAACTAATGTATAGACGTTCTACGGATATTCGCAATATGACTATCTTATCAGAATTTAGGGATGAGGGGTTATATAAAAATAATCGTCGTTTTTTGCTGGAAAAATTACAAGAAAGCTATGAAGGTTATGCTTGGATAGGTTTTGCGGATACTCAAGGAAAAGTCAAAATTAGCACTAAAGGAATTTTAGAAGGAGAAAATGTCAGTCAACGCCCTTGGTTTATTGCAGCTTTAAAAGGCAGTTTTGTGGGAGATGTGCATGAAGCTAAATTATTAGCGAAAAAATTACCGCCTCTTCCTAATGGTGAACCTTTAAGATTTCTTGACGTAGCACATCCAGTCTATAATGAGAAAAATGAGTTGATAGGTGTTTTAGGGGCACATTTGAGTTGGCAATGGATAGAAGATTTAAGTAATTCTTTAATGGCAAATATACCTAAAGATAAACAGATTGAGATTTTAATTCTCGATAAACAAGGAAAAATTATTTTTGATTCAGAAAAAAAACTCGAAGGAAAAAATATTAATAATATTATCCCTTTAATCGATTTGAATCAATCTACTTTTTTATTTCAACGGAAAAATTTTCAAGGAAAAGAATTTTTAATCAGTCATAATCGAGATAAAGGTTACTTAACTTATCCCGGATTAGGATGGCATATTCTGGTTAAACAACCCATGGAAATAGTTTTTCAATCGGCGGATGATTTACAAAGAAAAATTTTTATTTCAGGATTACTATTAGCCACACTTTTTTCTTGGATAGGCTGGAAAATTGCTGAAGAAATTATGAAGCCTTTATTAAATATTGCATATGAAGCTGATCAAATTCGTAAAGGAAATCGCTCAGTTTCTTTATGTGAAATTACTGAAAATAGTTTTTTTTATCAAGGTAAAAATGAGATTCTTTTATTATCTTCTAGTTTAAAAGATCTAGTCCAAAATTTAATCACTAAAGAAAACAAACTAATAAAAAGTAATCAAGAATTAGAAAATAAAATTTTTGAAAGGACAAAAGAGTTACAGGAAGCAAAAGAAATAGCAGAAAAAGCTAATAAAGCAAAAAGTATTTTTTTATCGAATATGAGTCATGAATTACGCACTCCTTTAAATGCTATTTTAGGTTTTTCTCAACTAATGAAAGATGATCATACTTTAACTTTAGAGAATAAAGACAATCTTTATATAATTATTAATAGTAGTGAACATTTATTATCCTTAATTAATGAAGTTTTAGAATTATCGAAAATTGAAGCAGGGCAAGTTACCTTTAATGAAACTGCCTTTAATCTTCATAACTTATTAAAATCTTTAAAATCTATGTTGCAAATAAAAGCCAATGAGAAAAATATAGATTTAATTTTCAATTTAGAGGATAACTTACCTGAATTTATTGTTACAGATGAAAGTAAGTTAAGACAAATTTTCCTCAATTTAATCAGCAATTCTTTAAAATTTACTCAACAAGGAAATATAATTCTTACAGGAAAATTAATCAGCGAAAATCAACTTTATTTTGCCGTTAAAGATACAGGAGTAGGCATGAAACAAGATGATTTAGATAAACTTTTTACCCCATTTTTTCAAACAGAATCAGGAATAAAATCAAAACAAGGCACTGGTTTAGGTTTATTGATTTCTCGTCAATTTGTGGAATTAATGGGGGGAGACATGAAAGTTGAAAGTGAGTTTAATAAAGGTACAACTTTTTATTTTACGATTAATTTTACTCCTGTTTCTTCCTTAGCTTCTTCTAAAATTTTACCGACTCAAAAAATAATCGGTTTAGCAGAGAATACTCCCATTTATCGTATTTTAATAGTAGATGATAATGAGCAAAATCGTTTATTATTACACAAACTCTTAAAACCTTTAAATTTTGACATCAAAGAAGCTATTAACGGTAAAGAAGCTGTAGAAATTACTGAAAATTGGCAACCTCACTTAATTTGGATGGATATAGGAATGCCAGTAATGGATGGTTATCAAGCAACCAAACTGATTCGTAAAAATAGTCAAAATTCTTCTTCTAATCCTGTTATTATTGCTTTAACTGCCCATGCTTTTATGGAAGAAAAAGACGACATTTTAGGGTGTGGTTGTGATGATGTAATTAGTAAACCTTTTGTTACATCAATTATTTTCGAGAAGTTACAACATTTTTTACATCTCGAATATGTCTATGAATCAACTTCAGAAACTCTCATGATTCCTGAAACAAAAAATGTTGAAATGTTAACAGAAAAAATCTCCCCTTTAAATAGGAAAATTTTGGTGGCTGAAGATAATCGAGTTAATCAAAAATTAATTTTAAGTTTGTTAAAAAAACTAGGTTACTCGGCGGATATCGCTAATAATGGCAAAGAAGTTATAGAGGCGATCGAAAAACAAGTATATGATATTATTTTTATGGATATTGAAATGCCTGAAATGGATGGCATAACGGCTACAAAAAAAATTCATGAAGTTTTACCATCAGAAAATCTACCAATAGTTATAGCGATGAGTGCCCATGATGACGATGAAAATAAGAAAATTTGTGAGGAGGTAGGCATGAAAGACTATCTACCCAAACCCATTAAGTTATCAAAATTAGAGTTAATTTTAAGCAATTTTTTGTCTTAATGTCAAAGAGTGTTTGACTGTTTATAATTTGATGATTAATGTTAGCAATTTTACTCTCAATTTTTATTTTTGCAATTATCTATGATTTCATCTCCCAAAATTAATTCTCCGTCTCTTACTCAAAGTATTATTAAACTTCTCCGTTGGGATAAACCAGCAGGAAGATTAATTCTCATGATTCCTGCCTTATGGGCAGTATTTTTAGCTGCAAGGGGTAAACCTCCTTTAATTTTAGTTGGTATTATCATTTTAGGTAGTTTAGCCACCAGTGCTGCCGGATGTGTTATCAATGACTTATGGGATCATAACATAGATAATCAAGTAGAAAGAACGAAAAATCGCCCTATTGCTTCCCGTGCTTTATCAATCAAAGTCGGTATCATTGTTTTTATTATCAGTTTAACCTGTGCCGCCGCATTGACATTTTATCTAAATTCTCTTAGTTTTTGGCTAAGTGTAGCCTCTGTACCGGTAATTATCTGTTATCCTTTAGCTAAACGAGTTTTTCCTATCCCCCAATTAATTTTATCTATCGCTTGGGGTTTTGCCGTCTTAATTAGTTGGAGTGCGGTGACGGGTAATCTTACTTATAATACTTGGCTATTGTGGGTAGCTACAATTACTTGGACAATGGGCTTTGATACAATTTATGCTATGGCAGATAAACCAGATGATCTGAAACTAGGGATTAATTCTAGTGCTATCTTTTTTGGCGATTTGGCAAAGGAAGCAGTGGGTTTATTTTTCGCTCTCACTGCAGGTTTATTCGCTTATATTGGCTCAACAAACGGTTTTAACTTCATTTTTGGACTCCTATGGGCGATCGCTGTTATTCTTTGGGTAGGGCAATATATAGATTTACAACAAAAAAATCAAGAATTAATTAATTATGGACAAATTTTTAGTCAAAATGTGTGGATAGGTTTTATTTTATTATTAGGTATTATCTTCGGAAATTAGGAGACTCTTAAGACTCTTAAAACTAGAAGACTCTTAAGAATTTTTGCTTTCTGATTCTAAATTCTAAATTCTAAATTCTAAGTATAACTATCATTAAAACTTTGAATAACTGGCTAGGTTTAATTATCGGCAACTCCCGACTCCATTGGTGCTATTTTCAAGACGAAAAAATACAACAAACATGGAATACTTCTCAAGCTGAATCTTTGGCAGAGTTACCCCATATTTTAGATAAGACTCTTTATTCTTACTTAAAAGCACAAATTCCCTTATATATCGCCTCGGTTGTGCCTTCGGTTACGAAAATCTATTTATCTCTCCCTCAAACTACCATTATTAATCCGAACATTCTTCCTTTACAAGATATTTATTCAACTATGGGAGTCGATCGCATTTTAGCATTATGGGGGGCAGGATGTACTTATGGTTTTCCTTGTCTGGTAATTGATAGCGGCACTGCTTTAACTTTTACCGGCGCAGATGAAGATAAAAAATTAATCGGCGGTGCAATTCTTCCGGGAGTAAAATTACAATTACAAACTCTTTTTTTCAATACCGCAGCTTTACCAGAAGTTGAGATAATCAGGGAAATAATACCTCGTTGGGCAAAAAATACTCCTTGTGCAATACAAAGTGGTGTTATCTATACTCTTATCGCCACTATAGGAGATTTTAGTCAAGATTGGTTAACTAAATACCCTGAAAGTAACATTATTTTAACTGGCGGTGACGCTTTATTATTATTTCAATATTTAGAAGTGATTTTACCTGATATTAGTAATAAAATTGTACTCAATTCTCACCTAATTTTTTTAGGAATACAAAAATATATAGAAGATTTATAACTACTTATTCTTTATTATACCAACAAAATTTATTTTTATTCATATTCATAAATAAACTAAGAAAGCATCTAAGTTGATTTTTTAAGATAGGAAAGAGCGAATTTGGCAAGAGGGAAAAGGGAAGTAAACGTTTGAGTCAAGGTAAAGGGTTTAAACCCCTTGTTAGGAGTTAGCAAAAAAATATAAGTTAAATGAATGCGTCTTGGCTTAACCATAAGCAATTGAAAATATTTAATACACTATTTATATATTTTTGTCAATTTATTGCAAAATAACTTAACATAATGTTAAAATACTTAACATAAGCAATCATAAAAATATATTAATCATGGAAGCAAAAAACAGTTTTGTAGTAGAGGATCAAGGACGTTTGAATAACTACGCCATTGAGCCTAAAATGTATGTAGATTCAAATCAACAATTTGGTTTCAATAAATATGCTGAGAAATTAAATGGTCGTTTAGCGATGATCGGTTTTATTTCTCTTATTAGTTTTGAAGTGTTAACCGGGCAAGGTTTAATCACTTGGTTTACTAACCTTTAAATTAAAAAATGTCTTATCTTGTCATAAAGGAGAGATTCTTATGATAAGATAAAGGCAAATGATAGTGTATAGATGCAGATTAGTAAAAGAAGTATCAAAAAGTAATATGCCAGGCGACTACTACGAAATATTGGGCGTTCCCCGTACTGCAACAAAAGAAGAGTTAAAATCAGCTTATCGTAAAATGGCAAGGAAATATCATCCTGATGTCAATAAAGATGCTGATGCCGAAGAACGCTTCAAAGAAATTAATCGTGCCTATGAAGTGTTATCTGAACCGGAGACAAAAGCACGTTATGATCGCTTTGGAGAAGCGGGAGTTTCTGGTGCTGGAGCTGGTGGCGCTGGATTTGAAACAGACATGGGCGGATTTGCTGATATTTTTGAAACTTTTTTCGGTGGTGGTTTTGGCGGTGCGACAGGTACTACGACTCGTCGTCGTGGACCTACTAGGGGCGATGATTTACGTCTTGATTTACGGTTAAAATTCCGAGAAGCAATTTTTGGCGGTGAAAAAGAGATCAAAATTCCTCATTTAGAGAATTGTCAAACTTGTAACGGCACGGGTGCTAAAAACGGTAGTTCAGCGAAAACTTGTGGTACTTGTAGTGGGACTGGTCAAGTAAGAAGGGCTACAAAAACGCCCTTTGGCAGTTTTGCACAGGTTTCAACGTGTCCAACTTGTAACGGTGAAGGGCAAATTATCGAGGAAAAATGTGAATCTTGCGGTGGGCAAGGTAGAAAACAAGTTAATAAAAAGCTCAAAATTACCATTCCGGCAGGAGTTGACACTGGTACTCGTTTAAGGGTAAGTGGTGAAGGAGATGCTGGTACTCGTGGTGGTCCTTCGGGAGATTTATATGTATATTTATCAGTAGATACTGATTCCCAATTCAAACGGGAAGGGAATAATATTTTGTCAGAAATTAGTATTAGTTATTTACAAGCGATTCTCGGTTGTCGTTTTAAAGTGCCTACCATTGACGGCGATCATGAAATTACCATTCCAGCAGGATTACAGCCAAATACAGTAATGACGTTAGAAGATAAAGGTGTGCCGAAATTAGGTAACTCTGTTAGTCGTGGTGATCATTTATTAACCATTAAGGTAGAAATTCCTAATAAAATTAATTCTGAAGAAAGGGAGTTATTAGAAAAATTAGCTCAGATTAAAGGTGAACATACTTCTAAAAGAGGATTTGAAGGATTCTTAGATAGTATATTTCATAAATAATTTAGAATTTAGAATGAGAAAGCAAAAAGTCAACTGCATCTCCTAGTCTCCTAATCTCCTAATCTCCTTGTCACCCTATCACTATTACTTGATAATATTTATAATTTATGACTAAAACACTAGATTTAAGAGGCACTCCCTGCCCTATTAATTTTGTCCGCAGTAAGTTACAGTTAGAAAAAATGTCATCAGGGGAGTTGCTTGAAATATGGTTAGATACTGGTGAACCGATAGAGCAAGTACCCAATAGTTTGGTAATGGAAGGTTACAAAGTAGAAGGAATAGAGGATCAAGGAGATTTCTTTAGTCTTTCAGTGCGGGTTTAATTGGAGTTATGGTTACACCGCAATTATCTTTTGATCAAGAATCGAGGTTGTATATTGGTACGGTTGTAGCTGTTCAAGCTAACTTTTATCAAGTGTGTTTGGATTCTGGAAAAGACACTCTTTTGTGTACACGTCCTACTCGCTTAAAAAAAATTGGGCAATCAGTGCTAGTCGGGGATCGAGTTACAATTAAGTCAAGGGAATTTGATCGAGGTGCTATTGTTGAAGTATTACCAAGAAAAACAGTATTAGAACGTCCGCCCATAGCCAACGCTGAACAAATTTTATTAGTATTTGCTTTAGAAGAACCTACATTAGATCCTGTACAACTGAGCCGTTTTTTAGTTAAGGTAGAATCCACAAATTTAAGGCTGTTATTAGGATTAAACAAAGCTGACTTGATTACTACCAAACACAGAGAAGCATGGCAAACAAGGCTAAAAAACTGGGGCTATAAGAGTTATTTTTTCAGTGTCAATACTGGGGAGGGAATTTCTGATTTACAAGAAGTTTTACACAATAAGATTACTATTTTAGCAGGACCTAGCGGTGTTGGCAAATCTAGCCTTACTTCATTATTGATCCCTGATTTAGAACTGCGTATTGGCTCAGTTTCTGGTAAGTTACAAAAAGGTCGTCATACCACTCGTCATGTAGAATTATTTGAACTTACAGACGGTGGTTTTATCGCTGATAGTCCTGGTTTTAATCAACCAAATTTTGATTTTCCGTCGGAGTCTCTCATTCATTGTTTTCCTGAAGGGAGATTAAGATTAGCTGAAAATAATTGTAAGTTTCATAATTGTGTCCATAAAGATGAGCCTGATTGTATTGTAAAAGGATCATGGGAACGTTACCCCTATTATCTCAAATTTTTAGAGGAAGCGATGGCCTATGGTGAGAAAATTGCCCATCAACGAGAAGAATCGATACTAAAGACAAAAATAAAAGCATCAGGGAAGAAATGTGACGAACCAAAATTAGAAGCAAAAAAATACCGACGGGTTTCTCGTAAAGTTACTAATCAAAAATTAGACGATTTATATACTTCTCAATCTTTTAATTCTCTTGATGATGAATTAGATTTTGAAGATTAAAATAATCCAAGCCCTCCGGATTTGCTAATTGATGCCCAAAGTTTAATGGTAAATACAAATTAACTCTCCTACATTTGGAGGTTAAGGCTAAAATCCTCATTTTTGAAAAAACGCCAATAGATTCACAAAAATAAAAATTTTTTGAGAAAAACTTTGAGGAATTAAGATACTTATATTCTCTTTATTTAATTAATATTATTTACTATTAAAAACTTTAAAATAAGCTGTTTATCATTACTTAATTATAGCTAAAAAAAATATAATTAAAATTATTAGGTATAGTTTAAGCAAAAGATGTATAATGAAAAGCCCAAGAGAAAGATGGTACTAATTATGTACTAAAAAATAGTAAAAATTATCAACACAATCATGAATCAATTATTAGAGAAAAAAAAAATAACAAAAAAAGTCGATCAGGCGATCGCTCTTCTTTATAGTTGTGGTGAAGAGAATAGTAATGAACTATTTTGGGAAAGTATAAACGATCCCTATAAATCAATTTTAGAAGAATGTTATTATTTAAATGAAGAAGGAAGATATAACCAACTAGAGCAGATTACTAATAGTATTAAATATAACAGAATTAGCTATATAAAATTAGGGATACAGTTATATCAAGTTAAATATTATCGCTTATATAAAAATCAGTATGAATGCTTTAAAGACTATTGTGAAAAAGCAGTTTACTATCCAGTATGGAGAGCAAATCAAGTAATTGAATCTTCAAGTATTGCGATTCAACTAATAAAAGCAGGATTTAATATTATTCCTCAAAATGAAGCTCAAGCTCGTTTATTAATCAAATTAAGCAAAGAAGAATTAATCAAAAAATGGCAAGAAGTTTTAGATACTTATGAAGCTCATAAAATTACAGCTAACCGCATTGAAAAAATTGTTTTTGGTGAAAATTTATTAAAGAAAAGTTCATTAAAATTACCAATTAAAGTAATTAGAGAAATAGAAATAAAAGCCTTAGAAAATGGCATATCAGCTGGAGAATTTCTTAGTAAAATTCTGGACGGAGAAATAACAATTAATCAAGATGGAAGTGTTGAAACTCAATTTAAGCAAAGGTTAGAAATATTAGAATCTCCTAGCAGTGAAATGATTAATAGATGGGAAAAAGATCTGAAGAAATTAGCATTTCAAGAGAGGAGTAAAGTAGATGATTTTGCCGAAGATTTAGCAGAAGAAGTTAAAAATACCGTGACAGATTTAAAAATCATAATCAAAAAATGTTTTATCAAATCTTTCTTACAACCATTTTTATGTGTAGAAAACCATTAATAATAAATTTGGGTTTAGGAAACATTAAGTAGATAGGATTAGACATTGAGAATCATTTATTGTATAATGTTTTTATATTTACACATTTTACATAAGAAAATGAGAACTAATATTGATCTTGATGATAGTTTACTAGAAGAAGCCTTCCGTTTAACTAATGTAAGAACAAAAAAAGAGTTAGTAAATATGGCTTTAAAAGAGTTAATTCGTAATCGAAAAAAACTGAATTTATTAGATTTAAGTGGAAAAATTGAATTTAGAGAAGACTATAATTATAAGGAATTAAGAAATAACTAAAATGTATCTAATTGATACTTCTGTTTTGGTTAATATTTTTAGAGATAAAATAGGAATTAAAAGAAAAAATTTAGAAAATATTATTCAAGATAATCCTTTCTTTTTGAGTCATTTTATCCAAATGGAATTATTACAAGGTGCTAAAAATGAAAAGGAATGGCAGCTATTAGAAATTTATTTGCATGATCAAGATTATCTTACAGAAAATAGTCCTATTTTGATTAACTCTGCTCGTATTTTCTATGATTTAAGACGTAAAGGTTTAACGGTTAGAAGTAGCATTGATTGTTGCATCGCTCAACTAGCTATCAGTTATAATTTAATTTTAATTCATAATGATAAAGATTTTGAAACTATTAAAAAAGTAAGAGATTTACAAACAATTATTTTTTCTTAAAAAGAAATTAAGATCAAAAATAAAATTAGGGAAGAGTGCTATTATTCATTAACAAATATTACTTAATTTTTTGAGTAGGGTGGGCTACGATTATCACTGATGGTAAATTCGTCTTACTACCAAAGCGAAAACGGTAATACTTGCTATTTTTGGGCTGATAAATTAATCCTAACTCAGTATCAATAATCTTAAAAGTATAACACCAATAACGGAGCGATCGAACCATATTCTTGCCCACTCCTAACCTAACTGGGGCATCTTCGGAGTTGAAAATATTACTATCATTAGATGCCACATCAAAACCTTTCTTTAACCACCCCCAACGGGGATGAAAAGTCTCATGACGAGCAAAAGTTGGAGTTACACCATTTTCCAAAAAATTGAACTCCAAATTAGTTTGAATCATTATTAGTTTGACGTGACAGTGTTGTGAAAATAATATTATACTTTGAATGTATATCAAGTATTTTGACTTTTATGATAATTTAAAACAACAAAATGACTATGATGGAATCGAAAATGTGCGACTCGTTTAGGTCAAAGTTGAGTTAAATCAGTGATAACTGAGAGACGCTTTTAAACAACGTAAACCTAGCAAGGTACAAAATGACCTAAAACAAATTATAAGCCCTTTTTAGGCAATTTTGAAGGTCAATAAATCAGAACCCCGACAGTTCAATAATCACGAAACGGTTAAGTAGAAATACTCAACAACCACCTAAAAGAAGGGAAACGTTAAGAGATCGTAATAATCACACAAGCGAATTACCGCACACTATAGGTAGTGATAACCGAACCTAAAAAGAAGTACCTTGATAACTTGTTTTTCGTGTAGGTGAAAAGCCTACCGCCCCGATGTTGGGTTGAGTGCATATTCCTTAGTCACTTGGAACTGGTAATCCCATAGGCTAAAGCAGGATTAAACGGTGTAAATACTAATAGCCTAAATTGGTACACATCTAGCATACTGACTATGACTACGAAAGAAACTCACGTTTGAACCATCGTTATTCCAAACTAGCTAAAAGGCTGACAAGCTAGACCAAAAGGTAACACTCTAACATACCAGTAAGTTGTTTTTCTTAAACTGGGAACATCTATAAAGAGTCGGTGGATAGTGAGAGTCTAAAGTCAGGTAATACGGAAAATAGGAACGAAGTAATCCCTCTTAATCTCTTAAGGAGGTCGAAAACCTTAAGTAACAACCAGTGCATGATTATTAGGGAAGAGATTGTGTAAAAAGCCAACGCTTTTATGTAACGTAAAAGATATGCTGACGTACACATTTGAATTATGTAATGAAAAGACAATAATGTAATTAAACTTATGACGAAGGTAAAATCTATCGATAAAATGAATTTCTGGAATCAAATCGACTGGAAAGTCGTAGAGATTGCGGTGTTCAGATTACAGAAGCGCATTTTCAAAGCAAGTCAAAGTGGCAATGTCAAATTAGTACACAAATTACAACGATTACTAATCTCATCGTTTTATGGGAAACTTTGGGCAACTCGTAGAGTAACTCAAGACAATCAAGGAAAAGTGACGGCAGGAGTGGATGGTAAAAAGTCTCTCACATCGAAACAAAGACTCGAACTCGTGAATAATCTGAAGGTAGGCAAGAAAGCCCATCCGTTACGCAGAGTATGGATACCAAAAGCCAACGGAGAAAAACGAGGTTTAGGAATACCCACCATAAAAGATAGAGCATTACAAGCATTAGTCAAACTAGGCTTAGAGCCACAATGGGAGGCAACTTTCGAGGAAAATTCTTACGGATTTCGACCAGCTAGAAACTGTCATGATGCCATACAAGCGATATTCAATTCAATAAAAATTAACTCAAAATATGTTTTAGATGCGGATATTAGCGGGTGTTTTGATAATTTCGACCATAATAAATTACTAACTAAATTAGGTACTTATCCCACCCTAACAAACCAAGTGAAAGCATGGTTAAAAAATGGAGTTTTGGATAATAAAATGTTAATTACTACTGACAAAGGCACACCACAAGAAGGAGTCATATCACCCTTATTGGCAAACATAGCCTTACACGGTATGGAATTAGAAGTCAAGAAATACGCCAGAACTTTAAAGGGTAAAAAGGTACACAATGAACAAACTCCTAATCTAATAAGATATGCAGACGATTTTTTAATCCTGCACAAAGACTTAGATGTAGTTCTGCAATGTAAAGTAATTATGGAAAACTGGTTGAAAGAAATAGGACTAGAATTAAAACCGAGTAAAACCAAAATATCCCACACACTTTTGGAGCATAAGGGACAAGTTGGTTTTGATTTTCTTGGATTTAACATTAGACAGTACCCAGTGGGTAAATGTCATAGTGGTAAATTGACAAACGGAAGTCAATTAGGATTCAAGACTATCATAAAACCTTCTGAAAGTAAAGTAAAATCTCATCTCAAAAAGATTGGCGATGTCATAAGAAGGCACAAATCATCTCCACAGGAGGTGTTGATTAAGGAATTAAATCCGATAATCAGAGGTTGGAGTAATTATTATAGCTCAGTCTGTAGTAAAGAAACTTATTCTCATTGTGATCATATTATATATCAACAACTTAAGAGATGGAGTGAAAGAAGACATCCTAAGAAGTCAAAATCATGGGTAGCAGACAAATATTGGCAATCAGATTATTCTAACGGAAAAATGAGAAACTGGTGTTTTGGAACTCAAGAAAAGGGCAGTATTAAATACAAACTTCTTAAACACGCTGATACCCCCATTGTCAGACACGTCAAAGTCAAAGGGAATAAAAGCCTTTTTGATGGAGATTTAATGTATTGGTGTAGTCGTTTAGGTAAGCATCCTGAAATGTCAAATCAAAAAGCTAGTCTAATGAAGAGACAAAAAGGAAAATGTAACCACTGTGGATTATATTTAAAAGATGGTGACATAGTAGAAATCGACCACGTTATCCCCAAATCACTAGGAGGAGGAAACGAAAACACTAATCTACAGTTACTTCATCGACATTGTCACGATAGTAAAACTGCAACAGACGGAAGCCTTAAAGGTAGAAGTAAAAACGCAGTGATTTGTACTCCATAGAGGCATAATTTAAAGAGCCGTGTGAAGTGAAAGTTTCATGCACGGTTCGTAGAGAGGTTTAGTCGGTGACGGCTACTCCTACTTTAATAAGAGTAGCTGACGATTTATTACTTTCTCCCATCGGCTGTGGCACATGGGCTTGGGGTAATCGGTTTCTTTGGGGTTATGAGATGACAATGGATGAAGAATTACAGCAAGTATTCAATCTTCATGTATCTCAAGGGGTAACTTGGTTTGATACAGGTGACTCTTATGGCACGGGTAAATTAAATGGACGCAGTGAGACTCTTTTAGGTAAATTTGCTAGAGAATACAGAGGAGATCATCAAAATGAAGTTGCCATTGCCACAAAATTAGCGGTTTATCCTTGGCGTTTAACTCCTCAATCCATGATTAAGGCTTGTGAAAAATCAGCTAAAAGACTAGGAAGATCCGTAGATTTAGTTCAAATGCACTGGTCTCCCGCAAAATACTTCCCTTGGCAAGAAAAACCATTATGGGAGGGGTTGGCACAGTTATATCATCAAGGATTGGTAAAAGGGATTGGTTTATCTAATTATGGACCAAAAAATTTACAACGAGCTTCTGAATATTTACGACAACAGGGGGTAAAAATTAGTACCTTACAAGTGCAATATTCTTTATTATCTACTTATCCTTTGGTGAGGTTAGGATTAAAACAGTTATGTGAGGAATTAGACATTAAAATTATTGCTTATAGCCCTCTGACTTTGGGTATTTTAACCGGTAAATATCAAGACTTAAATAGTTTACCATCAGGACCGAGAAAAGGTTTATTTAAGGAATTATTACCGAAAATTCAACCTTTATTACACACTTTAGAGGCGATCGCCAAAAATAACGGAAAAACCATGAGTCAGGTTGCCCTAAATTGGTGTATTTGTCAAGGTACAATTCCAATTCCAGGGGCTAGAAATTTACATCAAGCAAGAGAGAATATTGGTGCATTAGGTTGGCGTTTATCTTCAGCCCAAGTAACAGAATTAGAAAAAATTGCCATAAATTTAGATAAACAAATGATTCAAAATATTTTTCAAACAACATAAAGTAGGGTGGGCATTGCCCACATTTCCATAATGATTAGTTTAACCCTAACCAACTTAATAAACCTTGTCCAGTAAAATATTCAATGGCTAAAGTAATAATAAAACCGATCATCGCTGCCCTACCGTTTAACTTTTCAGCATAGTTATTAAAGCCGAATTTTGGTTCTTCGAGATTAGGGGTTTTAGTGGGTTGAGGCTGAGTCATAGTTAAGAAACTCCTGATTAAACAGTAATTATATGTTTTTATTAAATTTTGTTAACATCTTAACATTTTTTAACATTAAGAGGAATTAAGAATTAAGAATTAGGGATTAGGAAGTACTCAATTACAGGCAAGATGCCTGTGCCACTTATAATTAGTAATTAGTAGGGGTTTAATATACCTCTTGCAAAATAAAAACTATGATCAAATTAGGATAGTTTAAGATCAATTTTATGCACTTTTCCCTCTTCCCTAACTTCTGCAAGAAGTCTAATATATTAAAACCTTACAAGCTGATAACTGACTTGTTAAAAAAATTCCTCATTCCTCATTCTTTACAGCCAATGGGCAAATTCTGCGACAAAAGTATCATTAATTATGGCTTGACGAATTTTATTCGTAAAATTAATTAACTCATGTAAGTTATGTAACGATAACAAAATAAAACCTAACATTTCCCCTGAACGCAATAAATGGTTAAGATAGGCACGGGTAAAATTTTTACAAGTATAACAATTACATTGGGGATCAAGAGGGGTAAAATCTTCTTTATAGGGGGCATTTTTCAGATTTATTCTCTTACCCTGCACTAATGCCGCACCATGTCGCCCTAAGCGAGTCGGTATTACACAATCAAATAAATCGATACCAGAGGCGATCGCAATCACCATTTCTTTATAACTACCGACACCCATAAGATAACGGGGTTTATTGACAGGTAAAAGAGGAGTCGTCCATTGTATAATTTGATGGATTAACTCAGGTTTTTCGCCCACACTAACGCCGCCAATGGCATAACCGGGTAAATCTAAGCTAACTAAATCTAACGCCGATTGAGTGCGTAAGTCAGCATAAATTCCTCCTTGCACAATACCAAATAAGGCTTGTTTATCAGGCTTTTCATGGGCATTCATACACCTTTGCAACCATTTATAAGTCCTTTCTACTGCCCTTATCACTTCATCCCTTGTCGCCGTAGCCGGAGGGCATTCATCAAACGCCATAATCACATCTGCACCTAAGGCATTTTGTATTCTAATGGAATTTTCTGGTGTCATGTTAATGATTCTACCGTCTCTGGGCGATCTAAACTTAACCCCCTTATCGGTAATTTGTCGTAATTTAGCTAAACTAAATACTTGAAAACCACCTGAATCAGTCAACATGGGTTTATCCCAACCGACAAAATTATGTAAACCTCCAGCTTTAGCAACTATTTCCTCTCCGGGTTGAATATGTAAATGATAAGTATTGCCCAAAATCATTTGAGCATCGACATCTCTTAGTTGTGCAGGAGTAATACCTTTAACAGTGCCAATGGTGCCGACAGGCATAAACTTAGGGGTATCTACGCAACCGTGAGGAGTAGAAAAAACCCCCGCCCGTGCTTTAGTATGAGAACAAGATGCAATTAAAGAATAAGACAAATTAATTAGGAATTAGGAATTAGGAATTAGGAATTAGGAATTAGGAATTAGGAATCAAAAGCAACTATAGCAATCCTACTATGGGAGTTGTGAGATTTAAAGAGGTGTTAGCTATCAGCTATCAGCTTTCAGTGGTCAGCTTTAAGGTATAGTAAGATTTACAGATTTATTTTTTAATCTTTAATTCTTGACGAATGATTTAGGATTGCTATACCTACTTATTGGTTCATCTCAACCAAAAATTTTACTGTAGTTAAGTTATTCTCCTTCTAAGTATAATTGTAAAATTTGAGTTGTTACTATCATACTTTCTTCATAAAGAACATCCTTGCCTGAACGCTGTAATTGTTGACTCAATAATTGTTCAGTATCTTGATCTGCTAAAGAAGTTACTTGCTGAATGCGACAAGATTGCGCACCTCCTCCTGCTTCCATTCTCATACAACCTGTTGTTTCTGAACATAAAACAGTACAACAATCGGCGTTAAGGTTAGTAGAAGTTAGTTTTAAGCTGATTAAATCCCCCAAAACTGAACCCCAATCTGCGATCGGCACTCCTGCTAATTCTGTATTGATTTCCTTGCCTTCGGCAGTAAGAAACTTAACAGTCGTGATGTCGTAAGTGCCACTTTCATAAGTATAGCCTATGGGTTGCCAATTCAAGCGACTAGCTAACCATCCCAAATACATTAAGGCTTGAGTTGGGTTACCTTTCTCATAGTCAACAGTAACTTGATCAACTTCCCAAATAGCACTACGTCTTTCAGGAGGATCAAATGCTTCCGCCGTTAACTCTTGCCATGCTGATAATCTAGCCCAATTTAAGTCAATCAGGGGTAAATCTTGATCTAATAACTTACCTATTTTCAGTAACTCTATTTCTGGTTGTGCAAAAGTACTCGAATCAACAATTATGCGATCGCACTCCTTAATTAATCGTTGAAATAGGCAGTATTCCTGATCAATCCCAGCTTTCCACCAAATAAATTTAGGTAAATCAGGAATCATCAATTCAGAGATAATACCTCCGATACGTTCAAAAGCAGAAGCAACTCCAGTAATATTGATATACTCACAACAGATTAAAGTATTAGCAGAACGTTTATTTACTGGGCAATAAGCCGATACGGAAGCTCTTACTCCTTCATCTTTTTCCGTTGTCGGTGATAAGGTAATAATACGACAAGGATTAATAGAAGCAATGGCATCAGCAATTCCAGCACCTTCAATATCAGGAGAATACTGTTGCACTGAAGCTAAGTCTGCTAAATCGATTTTACCTTTAGCTTGTTTTGCCTCAAATTCTACCCTAAGTTTAGCTAACAATTCAGGGGAAGAAAGCCCTGTAATTTCTAAACCATAGGCTTTTTGAGCCGCTTTAATGGCTGAAGTAGTACGAGGTCCACCAATTCCATCTACAGGTCCGGTATAAAAACCGAGAGCGGCTAGTAAAGGCTGTGTAACTTCCGGCTCATATACTAAAAAACTAAAACTAGAAGCCCTTGTTGCGGCTAAACCGTCACCTGAGCCTGTATAAGTTTGCCAAATTTGTCTTAATTCGTGATCGATGTATTCTAAATCAACATCTTTTGGTGCTTGTAAGGATACTAAGGGAGTTGTCATGGTTTTTTTGTGTATTAAATAATTATGTAGGCTGGGCAATGCTCACATTTCCATGATATAGAATCTAAAAAATAGTCATCTGTGTAAGTCTTATTTTGTCTTTTAGTCCACATTTATACATTTAGAATTTTATAATAGGGATTTTGGGCAAATAACAAAAGAAAGTAAGATATTTAATTAGGTAAAACCATTTAACTTTCATAGAATCTAATTATCTGTTATTAGTAATTCATGATAAACAGAAAAATTTATTAAACTTTATTTTGATGACTATAAAATAGATAAAGAAATTGTGGGCGATACATGACGATAAAATAGATAGAAAAATTGTGGACACTGCCCACTCTACAAAAATAGAAGTTGTCAGAATTGAGCATTCGTGGTTATTATAATCTTCTCCACTTACGCCCGTCACGGTTAAGCAAAAATTCCGCCTCTGGAGGTTGCCATGTACCTGCTTCATATAATGGTATAGAATCAGGAGCAGAAGGAGCATCCCACGCTGTTAAAGCCGGAGTAACGATACGCCACGCTTCCTCTACTTCATCGGCACGGGTAAACAATGTTTGATCCCCTAACATACAATCTAAAAGTAAACGGTGATAAGCGTCTGCGGTGTTAATACCAAAAGATGAACCATAGCTGAAATCCATATCTACTGTACGAGTGCGTAATTCAGATCCCGGAACTTTGGCTTCAAATCTTAAAGAAATGCCCTCATTGGGTTGGATGCGCAAGGCGAGAATATTCGGATTAGTTTGTTGTGCCGCCGAAGGAAAAATAGTTAAAGGCACATCTTTAAATTGAATGGCAATCTCAGAAACTTTTTTTGGTAATCGTTTACCAGTGCGTAAATAAAAAGGTACACCTTGCCAACGCCAATTATCTACCATTAATTTTAACGCCACAAAAGTAGGAGTTGTCGAGTGAGGATTTACGTCTTTTTCGTCTCGATAACCCGGAATCGCTTTTCCCTTCATCCATCCGGCGGAATATTGTCCCCTAATAGCGCTTTTTTCTAAGTTTTTGACATCCGCTAAACGAGTTGATTGTAAAACTTTGACTTTTTCACCCCTAATACTATCAGCATTGACTCCGTTAGGTGTTTCCATGGCTGTTAGACAAAATAGCTGTAAAAGGTGGTTTTGTACCATATCCCTTAAAGCCCCTGCCATTTCATAGTAACCTGCCCTTTCTTCTACCCCTACAGTTTCGGCTACCGTGATTTGAATATTGTCAACATAGTTGCGATTCCATAACGGCTCAAAAATTGCATTGGCAAAACGAAATACCATTAAATTTTGTACCGTTTCTTTACCTAAATAATGATCAATACGGTAAATTTGTTCTTCTTTACAAACTTTTTGAACAATACGATTTAATACCTGCGCACTGCTTAAATCTTTACCAAAAGGCTTTTCAATGACTAAACGATGTTTTAAAGCATCATCTAACATTCCTGCCGCCCCTAATTGTTTAATGGCAGGGGGAAAAAATTTAGGAGAAACTGCTAGATAAAAAACACGATTACCTCTTGTGCCTCTTTTACCGTCTAAATCTTCGAGAAATGCCTTTAATTTTTCATAACTTTCGGCTTCATCCATATTTCCGTCACAGTAAAAAAGTCCTTGGGCAAAATCTTCCCATAAGTCTTCTTGCCCAATACCGTCAGAAAATTCCTCGATTCCTTCTCGCATTTGTTCTCGAAAATAGTCATGACTCCATTCTCGTCGTGCTACGCCTACGATAGTCATTTCTGGCGGTAATCGCCCTTCTTTTTTCAATTGATATAAAGCAGGTACTAATTTTCTTTGGGTTAAATCTCCTGATGCACCAAAAATAACTAAGATTAATGGTTCTGGAGTTTTTGCTTGTTTTAAGCCAACTCTGAGAGGATTTTCTTGTAGTGTCAACATTTAATTCTGTTTTTAAACAACCACTTTCATTCTAGTTTCTCTCTCAAAATGTGATTGATTTTCTTGCTATAAGTAAAGTTTTGTTAACTTGCCCTAGGGTGTTATTTTAAACGTCATTTCAAGATGGGTTAATAGACACGAGTGCAAAATAAAAAGTAAAATCTATTTTAGGGTGGAAAACATAAATTTCTTAACTTATTACTTATTACTCATTACTCATTACTCGACTTGGTGCAAGAAGTCTAATGGTTATGAGCAATTATCTCTCTTTGAAATTTATTTCAAAGCTAATAGCTAACGTCCATTAAAATGGACTCTGAAAATATAATTTAACTTTTTTTGACATTTTTAAAGATAGGTTATCTGTTACTTATTACTTATTATTTCAACCCAAAGTTATCTATCTTTACAGTTGACGAGCTTTTTTCTTTTTCATGGCAACACCTAAACCCCCCGCTAAGATTGTACCCATAATGGTTAAAGGTTCTGGAACTGCTGCCGCCGGTTGAGTTTCCACGGTAAGTTCACGAATTTGCAAACTACCAGTATTGCCGTTTAAGTAAGCACTGACATTAATTCCTTGATTACCTAAGGCCACAAATTGATTGTTAAAATTGGTGACTTGTTCATCTACAAAATTGATTTCCGCAGAATAATTAGAGTTTTGACTAAATGTTGCAGGATACCTGTTCGCTGTATTACTAACATTTCCGGGTTTATAGCTAAGTAGCTGTACTGGAGCTGAAAAAGTGAGTTTTACATAACCGTTGTAACCGCAGAAACTTCCTAAACTACCAAAAAAACACAATCCGTCAGAATTACTCTTAGAATTTGTGGTTGGGGCAAAATTAGAAGCAGTAAGGGTTATACCACTATTCGTAATACTCGTAGAAGTTACACCATCGGTAAATTGAGATAAGTCAAAAGTTACTGCAATAGCTTGAACGGGTTGAGAAAAAGTACTAGCGTGTAATATAAGTATCCCCCCCCTAAAGAGGCGGTAGAGATAAGTTTTTTTAATGTCATGATTTTCCACTTTAAATCAGGGATTTTCTAAATATATCATACTCATAATCAAGAAAAATTATCTAAAATTATTCATATAATTACTAATTAATATTTATGACTATTACTGCCATTAAAAATACAGTTTTAACCTTAGAAGAGTTTTTACAACAAGATTATATAGAAGAATCTCCTGCTTATGAATATATTGATAACGACATCATCAAAAAACCGATGCCAAAAATTCATCATAGTCGAATACAAATAAAATTAGCCAGTTTGATTGAATCGATAGTAGAAACTGAAAAAATAGTCGTTGTTTTTACAGAATTAAGATGTAATTTTGGAAGTAGATCTATCGTTCCTGATATAGTAGTAGTCTCTTTGGACAAAATACCACTAAATGAGGATAATGAATTAGAAAATAATTCTATTTTTTTCCCCCCAGATTGGACTATCGAAATTTTATCACCTAATCAAAAACAGACCAAAGTAATTGATAATATTTTATATTGTTTAGAATATGGCACTTCTTTAGGATGGTTAATTGATACTGATGAAAAAATAATCATGGTATTTGAACCAGAAAAACCTCTGAAAATTTATCGAGATCAAGAAATTTTACCGATTCTTAAAAATACCAATTTACAATTAACTCCTCACAAAATATTTTCTTGGCTAAAACTGAAATAATGTGGGCGGTGCATAACCCTACTTTTGATTATTCAGTTAAGTATAATAATCTTTTGCCATGAATTAGGGCAGCAACAGTGACAATATTTGATTCAATGCGATAGATTAAGCGATAACTATAGGCAAATTGCTCAATAATTGTAGATTCTTCTATTTCAGGAATTAATCTTCCCTGTTTTGCCTCTTCCGATAATTTACTGGTAATTTCGATGACTCTTTGCACCACCGCCGCCGCATAAGACGGTGAATCTCTAGCGATATAAGCGGCGATCGCTTCTACATCTTCCACTGCTTTAGGAGACCAAACTACTCGATAAGCCATTTATTTAACAATCCTTCTACTTCTGCTTGTTGTAAAACCCCTTCTTTATCGGCTATTTGTAAACCTTGACGCACTTTGCCTAAGACATATAAATGATATTGTATATCTTCAATGGTGCAATCATCAGGTAATTTTCGTAACATTGTTTCAACGGTTTTTTTTGTAGAACTCATAAAATAATTAGGAATGAGGAATTAATAATGAGAAATGAAAAAGCAAAAAGTCTCCCTGTCTCCTTTCCCCTATTCTAGTCTTTTAGCTTTCCTGCCCACTCGCTCTAAATTATGGTCCAGAAAAAACGGCATCTTCAATGTCTTGGCGAGAAAGAGAATAACGAAATACTCTTTTTATATCACTACCATCAGCACCGGCATTGAGATAATTAACATTAAGATCCTCTATTTCTAAAGTTATTTCTGCTTCCCATCCTCGTTTTTTGACATACCAACAATTAAGTGCTTGTGGATTTTGTTCACATCCCATTTGTTTTAACCAATTTTCAATTTCAGGCAGGGGAAAATTATATAAAGGACTATTAGAGGTTAATTTGGGCATTATTTTCTTCAGATGGGGCAAAAAAATAGAATTTTAGGATTAACAAATAAGTAAGTACGCAAAATTAATTGTATATAGACAAGGGGTTTAAACCCTTTTTTATCATAGATTTGAGAAAAACAAAGGGCATCGATTAATTTTGCACTGGTACTTATCACTCACTATATACCAGAAGTTCTCAACCACGCAAGAGTTATGGCTAGTAATAGACAACCGATAATTGTTAATCCCATTAAGAATAATGCAAACAATTCTCCACTAGATAACGGTCTTTCTGTAGGATCTAAGTATGTTGTTCTGATGTCTTCTTCATCGGCATCGGCATCGGCTGAGATGGTAAAATGATAGGAACTTTGAATCACATTCCAGCGAGAATAACCAATTTGTAAATCATAAAGAGATCGTCTTTCGGGATTCGCCAAAATACCATAAGCCTCATTTAATCGTTGAAATTTTTGTCTTGCCTCCTCTAAAGGTAAATTAGTTGTATCAGGATGGTAAAGTTTACTTAACTCTCGATAAGTCCTTCTAATATCGATAACTGATGCGCAAGGATGTAAATTAAATAAACCATAATGAGTATTAGCAAAATATTGATTGACAGTGGAAGGAAATTTATTTTTGCTTTGGGAGTTCATCGTTTTCTTTTGACAATGAAGATCTGTTTCAATATTCTAGATCAAGGTCTTTTTTTTTTCTACCTTAAAAATCAAACTTCAACTTATGTTAACAATTCCGTTTTATTCTACTTTTAAACGTATTTTAATTATTTTCATTTGTGCCTTAACTTTCTGGTTTAGTTATCCGAATCTTAGCTATGGAGATATTGATGATGATCGCTACGATGGCAATATTTTTGTTGTTTATGCAGGTAATGGTTCATTAGTACCTTCAAAACTGACCTTAAAACAGTCTTTAGATCGAGAAATGCCCGTGATTTTGGTTTACTATCTCGATGATAATAGCGATTCTAAACAATATGCTTTTATCGTTTCTCGTTTCCAAGAATTTTATGGTAGGGCAGCGAGTATCATAGCTGTTACAGTGGATACCATTCCCCCCAAGGACAAATATGAACCGAATGAAATTGGTTATTATTATAAAGGCGGTATTCCTCAAACCGTTGTTTTAGATCAAAAAGGTAATGTAGTTTTTGATGAAATTGGACAATCAAAATTTGAAGATGTGGACGATGTATTAAGAAAAGTTTTTAATTTACTACCACGTTCGGAATCTATAGAGTTAAAACGCAAAACTTTCAACCAATTTAATAGTGAATTAGTGCCTGTGGAGAAATAAGACAGGAGAAAAGGAGAACAGAGGAAGAGGAAAAGTCATTATTAATTAATAACGGTGAATAGGCATCTTGCCTGTAATTTCTAACAAAGGGTTTAAACCCCTTGCTAATTCCTGATTCCTCATTTCTGATTATCTAATAGGGTTTTTGTAACTGACGACGTAATTCTTCTAACTCAATATCCACAACACTTGCAGAAGGTGCTGGAGTTTTTGACGAAGTTGGAATATCAATACCTTGAGGTAAAGCAGTGTTAGATTGGGGTGTGCCTGATAATTGAGCCTTCAGCATGGCTAATTCGTCTTCTATTTCGCTACCACCTTCTAACTGTGCCCATTTAGAGTCTTCTCCCATTCCTGCTAATTCTCCAGCCGTTTGAGATACCGCTTCCATTTGAAGAACTTTGTCTTCCATACGTTCAAAAGCTGACATGGCAGAGCTAGTATTTAAGTTAGAAATAGTGCTTTGTAACTGTTGATTAGCTTTAGCCGCACTCATACGAGCTTTAAGCATATCTTTCTTGGTTTTTGCTTCAGAAATTTTACTCTCTAAAGCCGTGAGATTACGACGTAAAGAGTCGATTTGCCCCACTTGTGAATCTAATTGAGTTTTTAAAGTAGCTGCAGTATCAGCATGGGTTTTTTTCCGCACTAAGGCTTCACGAGCTAAAGTTTCTTCACCTTTAGTTAAAGCTAATTGAGCTCTTTGTTGCCACATATTAGCTTCAGAAAGATTTTTTTGATACTGTTGTTCGGTTCTTTTTTGAGCAGCGATCGCCTGTGCTACTGCTTGACGCATTTTTATAAGATCATCCCCCATTTCCCGAAGACTTTGTTCTAAAACTTTTTCGGGATCTTCTGCCTTGTCAATCATATCGTTAACATTGGCTCTTACTACTCTACTGATGCGATCAAAAATTCCCATAATAATTTCAACCTTTTATTCTACTTCTATACTTATATTACTTTATCATTTTCGACTTTGTTCTATTGTAAATCATCATTTCTCAATCTATCGTCAGTATTTGATCTTTATATAGCCACAATCACCAAAAATTTTCAATTATCAAAGGTCAATTTGTTACAAATCTTGATAATAAATGCACTCTTCTCATTGTATAAATAGAACTGACTAAGGGTTGAATCCCCATACTTTAAATTAACTTTAAATTAACTCATCAATACCGACTAAATAATCGGTTCAAGTCCATATTGAGAAAAAACTTGAAGGGTTAATAAGTACAAATACTTAAAAACAAAATAGTGATCGTTAAACTGTTTTAATCAGGATTGCTCATTGTTTAAGTTATTAAGTTTTGTTAATAAAATTAAAACCAAAAAATTAACACATTCATAAAAGGAGATTAATCAATGTCTTTACAACAAAGTGCAAATTTAGGTATTAGCATATTTGAAGATGCTGATATTATTGAAAGAAAACCCCATGATTCTGACGAAAGAATTTCCCAGATTATCAACTCTGTTTATCGTCAAGTGCTTGGTAATTCCTATATCATGAAGGCGGAAAGACTTGTCAATGCTGAATCTCGTTTCAGAAACGGGCAGTTAACTGTTCGTGAATTTGTCCGTGAAATCGCCAATTCTAACTTATATCGTCAACGCTTTTTTGAGCCTTCTCCTCGTTATCGCTTTACTGAACTTAATTTTAAACACCTTTTAGGACGTACTCCTGAAAATCAACTAGAAATGAGATACCATAGCGATATTTTAGACACTCTTGGTTATCAAGCTGATATTAATTCTTATATTGACAGTGATGAATATACCGAAGCTTACGGAGATAATATTGTACCTTACTATCGTGGTTATAAAACCGAGAATAACCGTACAATGTTAGAATTTACTCATCTGTTTGCTATCTTAAGAGGTGCAGCCAGTAGTGATGTTGGTAAAAATTTACAATCTCCTGTAATTCACAAAAGCGTATTAACTCAAACTCCCATTACGGTAATTCCTCCTTCTGGTGGTGCAGCAGGTAACGGTTGGGCATTCCAAGAGACTCCTTTAAGCTCCGCTACCCGTCAAGGTGTAGGTGCTGGTGATGATGGTAAAATTTACAAAGTAGAAGTTACTGGCTATCGTGCTAATAAATATAATGCTTTCCCTAAATATCGTCGTCCTAATAAAGTTTATATGGTTCCTTTCAATCAGTTATTTGAACTTTATCAAACGATACACAAACAAGGTGCAAGTGTTGCTAGTGTAACTCCTGTTAACTAAGTGTTAAAAAAATAAATTTGAAGTTATATAAGTAATAGGTAATAAGTAAGTAATTATTGTTAATTTCTGATTTTTGATTTCTGATTCCTCATTCTTCATTTCTCATTTCTTTATGAGTAATCACACCTTAATAGGTAAAATTTCGGCAACTTGTGCTACTAAAAAACTGCAAATTTGGATTAAAAGTAGGCATTTAATTTGTTCGGGAAATTTTTTTCTTTTGGAAACTGTTGAATATTCAATGGTAGAGCGTTTCGAGGGCTATATCACTACATTAGGCGGTAGTTTAATTTCTGTGGAATCCATCAAAAAATTATCGATAGGTAATCACCGTCAAGTAATTCTTTACCAAGCAAAAGCCAGTTTATATACTCCTTTACATCATCAACTGAAAGATTATTGGGAAAGACACGGTGCTATGATTACTAAATTTGAACCAAAGAAAAATAAAGGGTAAATAGGTCCCATAAAACTGGAACTTTAATTTTAAAATAAGGTTCAAGATAAGTGGATAGGTAAAAAATATTGTAACAAAACGTTATATTTTAAAGAAAGAGGGAATTGTTTAAAAAAAATTAACTTTAGTTGGGAAAAATATAATGCGTGTAATTTTAATGACAGGAAAGGGTGGAGTCGGTAAAACATCCGTTGCTGCCGCTACAGGTCTTAAATGTGCCGAATTAGGCTATAAAACTTTAGTATTAAGTACTGATCCTGCTCACTCTTTAGCTGATAGCTTTGACATGGAATTAGGCCATGATCCCCAACGTGTAGTTAAGAACCTTTGGGGGGCAGAATTGGATGCTCTGATGGAATTAGAAGGTAATTGGGGGGCTGTTAAAAGATACATAACGGAAGTATTACAAGCTAGAGGACTGGATGGGGTACAAGCTGAAGAATTGGCAATCCTTCCGGGTATGGATGAAATTTTTGGATTAGTGCGGATGAAAAGACATTATGATGAAGGGGATTTCGATGTTTTAATTATTGATTCTGCACCCACTGGCACCGCCTTAAGATTATTAAGTCTTCCTGAAGTAAGTGGCTGGTATATGAGGAGATTTTATAAACCTTTTCAAACTATGTCTGCCGCTTTACGCCCTTTATTTGAGCCAATTTTTAAGCCCATAGCAGGATTTTCGTTGCCTACTAATGAAGTTATGGACGCACCTTATGAATTTTATCAACAAATAGAAGCCCTTGAGAAAGTTTTAACAGATAACACTCAAACCTCTGTTAGATTGGTAACAAATCCTGAAAAAATGGTCATCAAAGAGTCTTTAAGGGCTCATGCTTATTTAAGTTTATATAACGTTTCTACTGATCTAATTATTGCTAATCGCATTATCCCTGATGAAGTCGAAGATCCGTTTTTCCAAAAATGGAAAGAAAATCAAGCTATTTATAAACAAGAAATCTATGATAATTTTCATCCATTACCCATTAAAGAAGCTCCCTTATTTTCTGAGGAAATGTGTGGGTTAAAAGCCCTTGAAAAGTTAAAAGATATACTTTATCATGGGGATGAAGATCCTAGTAAAGTTTATTATGCAGAAAATACGATCAGAGTTGTACAAGTGGATAACAGTTACAGTTTAGAGTTATATCTTCCTAGCATTCCTAAACAACAAATCAAACTTAATAAAACAGGTGATGAGTTAAATGTAAGAATTGGTAATCATCGCCGTAATTTAGTTTTACCTCAAGCATTAGCCACTTTAACTCCTTCAGGGGCAAAAATGGAGGATGACTACCTGAAAATAAAATTTACTACTGTTAGTAAATAAATAAGGTTAGTTTACAGAGCAAAAATTGTAGGTAGTGCATCGCCTTACGTTATTGATTATAGTTGATGCCCCTCAACTTTAAGATACCGTTTCTAAAACTAATTTAGATCTTTTGATCTCTTCAGGAATATTGATGGGATAATTACCGTTAAAACAAGCTGTACAAAAACTTTGAGGATTTTCGTTGGTAACTTTTAACATTCCTTCTTGAGATAAATAGGTTAAAGTATCTACTTCTATCTGTTTAGCTATATCATCGACACTTCTAGTCGCTGCAATAAGATGATCTTGACTATCGGTATCAATACCATAAAAACAAGGATGAGTAACGGGAGGAGAAGAAATCTTCATGTGTACTTCTTTTGCTCCGGCATCTCTTAAGGCACGAACTATTTTACGGCTAGTAGTACCGCGCACGATAGAGTCATCGATAATGATAATGCGTTTTCCTGCTAAAACATCTTTGAGGGGATTAAGTTTCATTTTAATCCCATGTTCTCTCATGTGTTGAGTAGGTTGTATAAAAGTTCGTCCTACATAGCGATTTTTAATCAATCCTTCTTGATAGGTAATACCTGTATAACGGGAATAGCCGATGGCGGCTGGAATACCTGAATCTGGTACACCCATTACCATATCAGCATCGACAACAGATTCTTTTGCCAATTGTTCTCCTAATCTTAACCGATAAGCGTAGAGGCTATCATTCCCCATAATACTATCAGGACGGGCAAAATAAATCATCTCAAATACGCAGAGTTTATGTTGTGGTTTTTCAGCCCACTGAATAGAAGATAAACCCTCTTCGGTAATCCAAACCAATTCTCCGGGGTTAACATCTCGAATATATTCAGCACCGATAATATCTAAAGCACAGGTTTCAGAGGCTAATACATAGCGGATGGGGTTGCCTTCTTCTTCCATTTTACCGATAACTAAAGGACGAATACCGTGAGGATCTCTTACTCCTATTATACCGACGGATGTACCTATAACTAAACTATAAGCGCCTTGACACCATTTAAAAGCACTAATAGCGGCTTCTAGCCAATCTTTTCCGCTATCAATTTCTTTACCCATCATTAAAGCAATCATTTCTGAATCCGTAGTGGTGATAAACTGACAATTACGCTTCTTTAATTCGGCTCTTAATTCTACAGTATTAACTAAATTGCCGTTATGTGCCAGGGCTAATTTTCCTAATCGGGTGTTAATTACCGCCGGTTGTGCATTTGTTTGTAAACTAGAGCCGGTAGTGGAATAACGGGTATGACCGATAGCGATTTTTCCTGGTAAATTGGTTAAGATAGATTCACTGAAAACTTGCGAGACTAACCCCATGTTTTTGTAACAATAACAGGCCTCTCCGTCAAAAGTCGCTATTCCCGCAGATTCTTGCCCTCGATGTTGTAGTGCATATAATCCAAAATAAGCTAGTTTGGCGACAATTTCTTCAGGAGCATAAACTCCAAAAACACCACAGGCTTCTTCTGGCTTGTCCCCTCTTTGGACGAGGAAATGTTTATCAGTTACATTGTATTGGTTGTCCTTCATATTGTGTCCCAGATTTTCTCTACCTGCTTAGTTACATATTTTAATCTTGCACAAGGTCAATCTTAACAGACTTTTAGGGCATTATTTTCATTTTCTTTAACCAATTCTTAAACTTTTGATCAATGGTTAATTTATAATGATTAACAATCCAAGATAAAATTATTATGAAATTAAGTGAGTTAAATTCCTCTGATTTGGCACAAGAAGTCGCAAAAGTCAAATATTGGCATCATTATCTTGATTTTGGGAACAATGTAGTCACAAAAGAAGGAAAAGAAGGTCAATTTTGCCGTAAATTTCAGCAGTGGATTTTAAGGAGTATTCCTGAAGATTTAAGCAATAAAACCGTTTTAGATGTTGGTGCTTGGGATGGATTTTACTCATTTTCGGCGGAAAAAAGAGGTGCAAAAAGAGTTTTAGCTACAGATTCTTTCATTTGGGAACAAAGAGAATTATATGGTTTAGATCATAATTTTTGGCGTGATTTTGGAGCAGGAAAACAGGGATTTGAATTAGCTAGAAAAATATATAATTCTCAAGTGGAAGATTATAATATAGATGTTTTAGACTTAACTCCTGACAAAATTGGAAGTTTTGATGTCGTATTTTTTTTAGGGGTTTTATATCATATGAAATACCCTTTATTTGCCCTTGAAAAAGTAAGAAGTGTCACTAAAGAATTATTAGTTTTAGAAACTCATATTAGTTTATTTCTTAGTTTATTTCCTCAACCTTTAATGCGATTTTATCCTACTAATGAATTAAGTAAAGATGTTACAAATTGGACTGGTGCAAATATTGCCTTAGTAAAATCATGGTTATTAACAGCAGGTTTCAAAAAAGCCGAATTAGTTAAATGGAGAAAAGACAGAGCCATTTTTCACGCATGGACTTAAAATTGACCTCTTGTATTCATTAAAAATAAAATTGATTTAGAAGGGAAATTATCTGTTTTTTCTCTGACTTTTTGTATTTTGTACGAATTACTTAAGAGGTCTATTATTGATCCCTTTAACTGATAAAATCAGGAAAAATAAAAAATATGTATATCAATAATCATGATTAAATCTTATCTATCAAAGCTATTTGTATTTGTATTAATAATAACTATTAGTTTTTTAAGCTATATAGATGTCGCCTCAGCTAATTTAACAGGTAATTATACAGATGATACTTTAAGTGTTTTAGAAACTTTAACTACTGCTATCGAGCTTCCTACCGATGCTGACATCGAAACTAAAAAAGCGACTCAAAAAGAAGCTAGAAATCAAATTAATGACTATATTGCTCGTTATCGTAAAAATAGCAATTATAGTGGTTTAAAATCTTTTACTACTATGCAAACTGCTTTAAATTCCATTGCCGGTTATTATACTTCTTACGGTAATCGCCCTTTACCAGAAAAATTAAAAACTCGTCTTAATCAAGAGTTTAAACAAGTAGAATTTGCTCTCAAAAAAGGATACTAGGGCAATTAACAATTAACAATTAACAATTAATTTTAGCTTGTAGTAAAGCATTAAGCCTTTGATGAGTTTATTTTTAGAAATGTATATTCGGTTATCATATTAATATAAATTGGTCAATAAGTTTTCTTTCCTAAATTTTAAGAATGAAGAGAGGCTTTTTTCATTAGAATCCCTTAATAAAATTTTCTATGACTTCTAATCAAAAAATAATCCCTGTAAAAAATGCTATAAAAAGTGTGCCTTTTAAATTCCTTCCATTAACCGCTAGTGATATTCAAGAATTGGGGTTGCGAGGTATTCATTGTGGCTCTGGTTTAAACTTACATTCTGGTTGGTTAAATATGGATTATCTTTCGATTACAGACGAATTAGGAAATCAATCAAAGGCAGGAAATTTAATTAGTGTTGGGGAAGATACCTATTACCTACAATGTGATCAAACTCAGAAAATACCCATTGATGATGAGGTTTTTGATTATGCTTTTTCTGAACATTTCATAGAACATATTAGCTTACAACAAGCCGTAGAATGGTTAAAAGAAATTAGAAGACTTCTTAAGCCTGATGGAATTTTACGATTAAGTACACCCGATTTATATTTATATGTTTCTGGGTATTTAGATAGTAGTAATAATTTTTATCAACAACATCACCAGAATCTCACTAATATGGGATTTAAAAATCCGCCTCAACGTAAAGCGTGGATGGTTAATCAAATTTTTCGATTTTGGGGACATCAATGGATTTATGATTTTGAGGAAATTCAGACTATAGCAGTAGCGGCAGGATTTAAACCAGAAAGTGTAGTCAAATGTAAATTTCGAGAAGGATCAATCCCTGAAGTTTATAGATTAGATTTAGCTATTCGCAGTGACGAAAGTCTTTATGTAGAAATTCACAAATAAACTATAGAAATAATTGATTTATAATTAGAGGAAAATGATTGCAAAAATTTCTCTAGTTAAGAGAAATTCAAGGAACAACCGTTATATAATATTAGGAGGAAAATTATTTGTCTAATCAAGTTAATGTTGCTATTTTAGGGGCAACGGGGGCAGTTGGTACAGAAATTATTGATTTATTGATTGAGCGTAATTTTCCGATAAAAGAATTAAAATTATTATCTTCTCCTCGCTCGGCTGGGCAAAAAATAGCCTTTAAAGACGAATTAATCGAAGTTCAAGCTGTTGAGCAAAATTCCTTCAAAGATGTTGATATAGTGTTAGCATCCGCAGGAGGCTCGACTTCTAAACACTGGGCGAATACGATAGTCTCATCAGGTGCAGTGATGATTGATAATTCTAGTGCTTTTCGCCTGAATCCTGACGTTCCTTTAGTTGTACCTGAAATTAATCCTAAAGATGCTTTAACCCATCAAGGAATCATTGCTAACCCTAATTTTACAACTATTTTAATGGGGGTTGCTATCTATCCTTTACATCAAATTCAGCCTATTAAAAGAATTATAGTTTCTACTTATCAATCTGCCAGTGGTGCAGGTGCAAGGGCGATGGAGGAAGTAAAAATTCAATCTCAAGCCATTTTAAAAGGAGAAAATCCTGTAGCAGAAGTGTTGCCTTATCCTTTAGCTTTCAATTTATTTCCTCATAATTCACCTATTACTGATAATAATTATTGTGAAGAAGAGATGAAAATGGTTAATGAAACTCGTAAAATTTTCCATGATGATTCTTTGCGTATTAGTGCAACTTGTGTGAGAGTGCCTGTATTAAGAGCTCATTCTGAAGCGATTAATCTTGAATTTGAGCAACCTTTTTCTATAGATAAAGCAAGAGAAATTATTGTTCAATCTTTGGGGGTAAAATTATTAGAAGATTGGGATAAAAATTATTTTCCTATGCCTATAGATGCCACTGGAAAAGATGATGTTTTAGTAGGTAGAATTAGGCAAGATATTTCTAACCCAAATGCCATCGAGTTATGGTTATGCGGTGATCAAATTCGTAAAGGTGCGGCGTTAAATGCAGTGCAAATTGCGGAGTTATTGATAAACGAAAAAAACTAATTAATTTTAATGTGTTGAATTACTAGCAGGTATTAACTATTCGTCAGAGGAATTAATCAAAATATATTTACAAGATGATCTTTTCCAAGTCGAGTGCTTATGGGGTTTATTATCAAAACATTTTGGTAATATTACTCTGGAGTTCGCCCATTAATGAATTATAAACTCCTCCATTAGAATCTTTAACACAAAGTTGATTAGACTTTATCAATATTAATGATTTATCCTTGATATGAATAATCTGGAAAAAATAATTTTAGATTATATTGATTCACGAAAAAATTGTTCAAAAAAAAGTTGAATATTATGACTTTAACTACTTATAAATGGACAACAGAACATTATCATAACGCTATTGATAAGGGCATATTTGATGGTGAATCTGTAGAATTATTAAGAGGAGAAATTATTATTATGTCACCGGAAAGAGAGCTTCATGCTTATTATAATACAGAGGCAGGAGATTATCTCAGAAATTTATTAGGAAATAAAGCTAAAATTAGAGATGCTAAACCCATTACACTCCCCAATAATTCCGAACCAGAACCAGATATTGCTATAGTAAAACCTTTAGGGAAAGAATATCTTAAACATCATCCTTACCCTGAAGATATTTTTTGGATTATTGAATTTTCTCAAACTACGTTGAATCAAGATTTAGGGGAAAAAAAAGATATTTATGCACAATCTGGTATTCTTGAATATTGGGTTGTGGATTTAAAAAATTCCCAATTAAAAGTATTTAGGGATCTCAAAAATAATAATTACACTTCTGAATTAACTTTAACAACAGGTATCATCAATCCTCTTTCTTTTCCTCAAATAATCATAAACGTTGAACAATTAATGTGTTAAGGGCTTAAAATCTTTTTAAGATTCTGTTATGCAAAAGTTGTACAGCTACCCTTTGCCTAGGGCAGTATAATTCATTGAGCATTTAACTAAAACATTATTTAAGAGACTTCTCGTATGTCCGTTTATTGTATAATATTCTAAATTATGGGCAATGTTCCCTACTTAAACCTTCCGTTGATTGATAATAATGAGTGATTATATTTTTGGTAGAGTCTTAACCGCTATGGTGACACCCTTTCATGAGGATTTATCTGTTAATTATGGTGTTGCTGAAAAATTAGCCGATCATTTGGTTAATAATGGTAGTGACGGTTTAGTTATTTGTGGCACTACGGGCGAATCTCCTTCTCTTGAAGATGACGAAAAATATCAATTACTCAAAGTGGTTAAAAATGCGGTGGGTCATCGTGCTAAAATAGTTATGGGTACGGGTTCAAATTCTACCGCTAAAGCGATTAAAGATACTCAAAAAGCCTCTAAAATAGGCATTGATGGTTCATTGCAAGTTGTACCTTATTATAATAAACCACCTCAAGAAGGATTATATCAACATTTTAGTGCCATTGCTAAATCTAATCCTGATGTGCCGATAATGTTATATAATATACCCGGAAGGACTGGTAAAAATTTAGAAGCGGAAACCACTGCTCAATTAGCACAGGATTTAGATAATATAGTAGCAATAAAAGAAGCTAGTGCAGATTTAGAACAAACTGCTAGAATAAAAATAATTGCTCCTTCCGATTTTTTTATTTACTCAGGAGAAGATTTTTTAACTTTACCGATGATGACGGTAGGAAGTGTTGGAGTTGTTAGTGTCGCAAGTCATTTAGTTGGCAAAGAAATTCAAACCATGATTCAAGCCTACGAAAATAGGAATAATTCTTTAGCTCAAAAAATTCAAGAACAATTGTATAGTTTATTCAAGGTTTTATTTTGCAATACCAACCCTATTCCCGTCAAATATGCCCTACAACTACAAGGTTGGGATGTGGGTAGTTTGAGATTACCATTAACAAATTTAACTCCTAATCAACAAGAGGAAGTTAAAAAAAATTTACAAAATTTGGGCTTATTATAAATAGTCATGTTAATGAAATTAAGATTATTTAAAAGCAGTTAAAAAAAGTTTTTCAGTCAATGAAAGAGATATGATAAATCGTTTTTATTTGAGGAGGTTAATAATCATGGATAAATGTTAATAAGGCGATGCACCGCCCCTAAATTTTATATTTAACTAAAGTAATTGTTTTCCCGATTTTACTGAATATTTATCTAGTTATTAAAATTAATTTTTACAATTATTAAGCCTGTTTATAATTTTTAGTTTATCCCTCAAACAACTATCAATTACCAATAAAAAAAGATAATTTTTGAAAGTCATTAATGTTGGTAATATACCTCTAAAAAATAATAGTTAGAAATGGTAATAATATTCGCCCTAAGAATAACTATTAGTCAAAAATATTGGCATTATTGCCCACCCTACAATTAATCTATCCAAAAAAGTTAAATAATTAAGAAAATTATGTATCAAATTCAAGCTAGAAAAAGAAAAACTACTGCCACAGAAAAACCAGCAATTATTCTTCCGGCAAGAAATAATAAGCCTCTTTTAAAAGTAATTCCCCTCGGTGGCTTACACGAAATTGGTAAAAATACTTGTATCTATGAATATGAAGATGAAATTATCCTTGTGGATGCTGGTATCGGTTTTCCGACAGATGGAATGCACGGTATTAATGTTGTTTTACCTGATATGACTTATCTCAAGGAAAATCAACACAAGATTAAAGGGATGATTGTAACTCATGGGCATGAAGATCATGTTGGGGGTATTCCTTATCACCTCAAACAGATTGACACACCAATAATTTATGGTCCTCGTCTTGCTATGTCACTATTAAGAGATAAATTAGAAGAAACAGGGTTACAAGATCGTACTATTATTAAAACAGTACTTCCCCGAGAAATTGTTAAAATTGGGAAGCATTTTAAAGTCGAGTTTATCCGCAATACTCACTCTATCGCTGATAGTTTCACTCTTGCTATTCATACCCCCATCGGTGTTTTAATTCACACAGGAGATTATAAAATAGATCATACTCCTGTAGATAATGAGTATTTCGATTTACACCGTTTAGCAGAATTAGGACAAGAAGGGATATTATGTCTCTTAGGTGATTCTACTAACTCAGAAGTGCCTGGTTTTACTCCCTCTGAAAAAGCAGTATATCCTGGATTAGATCGTGCTTTTACTCAAGCGAAAGGGCGTTTAATGGTAACAACTTTCGCTACTTCTGTGCATCGAGTTAATATCTTATTAGATTTGGCACTAAAGCATAATCGCAAAGTAGGGATTGTAGGGCGATCGATGTTAAATGTAATAGCTCATGCTCGTAACTTAGGATATATTAAAGTACCAGATAATTTATTTGTGCCGTTACGCCAATTAGGTAGTTTACCAGATAATGAGGTTTTAATTCTTTGCACTGGTTCTCAGGGAGAAAAATTTGCCGCCATGACAAGAATTTCTCGCAGTGAACATCGTCAGGTAAGAGTCAAAGCTGGTGATACAATTATCTTTTCTGCTAATCCGATTCCAGGTAATACTATACCTGTCGTCAATACTATCGATCGCCTGATGATGCAAGGGGCAAATGTAATTTATGGAAAACAAGCAGGTGTTCATGTTTCTGGACATGGTTGCCAAGAAGATCAAAAATTGATGTTAGCCTTAACTAAACCTAAGTTTTTTATACCTGTACACGGTGAGCATAGAATGTTAGTACAACACTCAAAAACGGCGCAAAGTGTCGGCATTCCTGCGGAAAATATTGTCATTATTCAAAATGGTGACACCATTGAATTAACGGCGGATAGTATTCGCAAAGGGGATAAAGTGCCTTCTGGTATTCAATTAGTTGATACCTCTGGAGTTGTCCATGATAACGTAATGGAAGAGCGCCAACAGTTAGCTGAAGATGGAGTTATTACCATTGCCGCTAGTGTTGATAATCAAGGGCGTTTATTAACTCAACCCCAAATTAATTTACGTGGTGTTGTTTGTAAAATTGAAATTACTACTCTTGAGCGTATGATTATTCGTACTATTGATAAAACTATTATCGATCGACTTAAAAGTAGTTTACTCTTAAATGGTCATGATGAAGTTAATTGGACAAGTATTCGCATCGATGTTGAGACAAACTTAGGGCGATTGATTCAACGAGAATTGGATAGCGAACCTTTAGTTATTTTTATGCTACAAATTCCTGAAAATACTCCTAAAGCCATAACAATAAATGGGAATAATAATGGTAACAGTAATATTTCTGAAGCTGATAATCAGAAAGAAGAAGAAGAAAGCGATAATAAATTTACTCGTCGTCGTCGCAAAACTACTGTTTCAGTGTAAATTTTAGTTAATAAATAGATAAGAATGAATAGTTAAAAGAGAGGGCATAGAGAATAGTAAATAGTCAATAATGATGGGGTGATAGGGTGACTTTTTATCTTCTCATTCCTCATTCTTCATTCCTCATTCTTCACCTAATTTACTATTGATTATCTTGACAGGAATATGAGAGCATGAGATTAAATTTATCTCTGACGTTTAACTAAGATGAGTGATGTAATTACTATTAAAAATTTACAAAAAAGTTACGGTGATGTAAAAGCTCTTAAAAATATCTCATTTTCTGTCAAAACTGGGGAAATTTTCGGATTATTAGGGCCCAATGGTGCTGGAAAGACAACGACTATTCGATGCTTAACAACCCTTGCCCAACCCGATTCAGGAGAGATTTTTGTAGGTGGTATATCTGCTATTACTCAACCCAAACAAGTTAGACAAAAATTAGGTTATGTGGCACAAGAGGTAGCCATCGACAAAGTTTTGACGGGGAAAGAGTTATTAAAGTTACAAGCCTCTCTTTATCATTTACCTTCTTTTGTGGCAAAAAAAAGAATTGAACAACTATTGACTCTATTAGGGCTAGAAGAATATTGCGATCGCCAAACTGGCACTTATTCAGGAGGTATTCGCAAACGTCTTGATTTAGCGGCGGGGTTACTTCATCAACCCCAAGTGTTAGTATTAGATGAGCCTTCGGTAGGGTTAGACATCGAAAGTCGAATGATAGTTTGGGATTTTTTGCGTCAACTTCAACAAGCAGGTACAACAGTATTAATAACCAGTCATTATTTAGAAGAAATAGACGCATTAGCTGATAGATTAGCTATTATTGATCAGGGTGAAGTTATTGCCGAAGGTAGCCCTTCAAATTTAAAAGATGATTTAGGCGGCGATCGTATTACTTTAAAAATTAGGGAATTTTCTAGCCTTGAAGAAGCAAAAACGGCTCAAGAAAAATTATCACAACTCCCCTTTGTCGAAAATATTATCATCAATCAAGCTCAAGGAAATTCTCTTAATCTGATTGTTACCCCAAAAAGTAATCCTATCAGTAAAATAGAACAAACCCTCACAGAAATTAATTTGCCTATGTTTAGTATCACTCAATCTCGCCCTAGTTTAGACGATGTTTATTTAGCCGCAACGGGCAAAAATTTAATTGATGCGGAAATTGAAGCCTCTAATCGTCGAGATTTGAAAGCAGAGAAAAAACAAGCCATGAAATAATGAGGAATGAGGAATGAGGAATTAAATTGAAATAAATTTCTTATTACATAAATTTTTAAAATATTTTATAATTAATTATGACTCAGAGTATTTTACCAAATCAGTTTACCGAAATTTTAGCTCCTAATTCAGAGACTCAAATAGAAATAAAAAATAATGCTATTAGAGACTTTTTTCAAGAAACATTAGCCTTAACTACACGTTTATTTATTCAGCTAAAACGTCGCCCTTCTAGCCTTGTAGCCGGAGTTATTCAACCATTTATGTGGCTAATTTTATTTGGTGCTTTATTTTACCAAGCCCCACCCAGTTTATTCGGAAATAACCTTACCTATGGACAATTTTTAGCCCCTGGAATTATTATTTTTACTGCTTTTTCGGGGGCATTAAATGCCGGTTTACCTATCATGTTTGATCGAGAATTTGGTTTTTTAAATAGACTATTAGTAGCACCATTAGCCTCTCGTTTTTCTATCGTTGCCGCTTCTACTATTTATATTATTAGCCTCAGTTTTATTCAAACCGCCGTTATTATTACCGCCAGTGCCTTTATTGGGGCAGGTTTGCCTCGTTTTGGAGGATTAATTGCCATCGCTTTAATAGTATTTTTGATCGTATTAGGCGTAACCGGATTAAGTCTTGGATTTGCCTTCGCTTTACCTGGGCATATTGAATTACTAGCCGTTATTTTTGTCATTAATTTACCCCTTTTATTTGCGAGTACAGCCTTAGCACCATTGTCATTCATGGCAGAATGGTTGCAAATTATAGCTAGTTTAAACCCTTTAACCTATGCCATTGAGCCGATACGCTATATATATCAAAATCCTCATTGGAATTTTGTCAGTATTGTAATGAATACCCCTTGGGGAAATTTTAATTTTGTCACCGTTTTATCATTATTATTCATTTTTGATGTGGTAATTTTACTGTCAATAAAACCGTTATTAAGTCGTCGTTTTGCCTAAATAAATACTATCATGCTCCTAAATCTATACCAATTTCCTTTAATAATTGACTCCCATAATTATAACGATCGACTTTAATTAGTTCAAAGTCATAAAGCAATCTGGTTTGATAACGAATAATATCTAATTTTAAATTAATTTGCGTTAAAATTGTCACTTTTTCTGATGCAAAACGAGCGGCAATTAAATTTTCTAAAAGATCATATAATCCATTAATCAGGCGATCGCCTAACATAAATTTATGATTTCTTGGCAAATTATTAAGAATGGGAATATACCATTTAATTAGATTATAGGTTTTTTGAATAATTGGCGGTTCTGTCATAAATATAGATTTTCCCTGCTTTAAATATAGTTCTCAAACACTTAATTTCTATCTCCCTTCCTCCTTTTATTCTTTTTCATTCCTCCCTCTCAAAGACTCTTCTCTCTTATTTTTAGGGGGGATAAGAGATAGGGGGAATAAGAGCAAAGGGTAAAGGGTAAAGGAGTCCTAAAACTATACACAGACAATACGAAAACCGAAGTAGTAGTGGACGACACGCGCATTGTAGTAATAGCGGTCGCCAGAAGCACAACTGTTACTATCGTAGAGCCAAGAACCACCACGCAAACTACATATTTGATTATTGTTACTATTAGGTTTATAAGTACTACTATCTGTCGGAAGTTGGTTAACATTAGAAGTCCATTCATCTTTACACCACTCCCACACGTTACCGTGCATATCTACTAAGCCCCAAGGGTTGGTATGAGTATCCTCGGCTTCTTTGACGCTATGGGTTGTATCTCCTGAATTATTTTTATACCAAGCGTGTTTTTTGAGCTCGTTTTCGTTGTTACCAAACCAATATTTGGTCGTTGTTCCAGCACGACAGGCATATTCCCATTGGGTTTCGCTAGGGAGGTCGATTTTGACGTTAAAACCTTGTTTTTTCAGGTATTCAGTCAGTTTTTTGCAAAATTCGTTTGCTTGAAACCAATTTACATTCTCAACGGGGTGATTGGGGGAGGTTCGGAAATGGGAGGGATTGTTACCCATGACGGCTTGATATTGGGCTTGGGTGACGGGATATTTACCCATACGAAACTCGGATAGGTTAATGGTGTGTCCTCCTTCCATTTTGAGGGTACCCTTGGGTATCCAGACAAGTTTTAGGGTTTGGTTATTCGGTAAGGGTAAAATTAAGGCACGACGACGATCTTCTTCCTCTTTTCGTTTACGAGCGGCTTCTGCTTCCTTGCGTTTACGCTCTTCTTGTTCATGACGAAGGGTGTCATTCCATTGCTGTTGTAAGTTATCCCGTTTATTACTAGAATGTCCTAAACTGACGGCTTGGTTATAGTTAGCTAAGGCTAATTCATAGTTACCTAATTTGTGGTAAACATCCCCCCGTAAATCGTATAATTCCGCACGATGGGGTTGCAGTGCGATGGCTTTGTCTAAATCGGCGATGGCATTTTGGTAATTTTCCAATCCGTAATGAGCTATAGCCCGTTGGTGGTAAGCCTCTACATGGGGATTAAGGGAGATAGTGCGATCAAAGTCAGTACGAGCATAATCATAACGTTGTGCTTGTATATGTTCAACTCCGCGCTGAAAACAAGATTGAGCAATATTGAGATAACGGGTTTCTCCTAACACTTGCAAGAAACCATTGAGAGATTGGACAAAATCTGTATCTTCTGGGAGCAACATTTTACTAATCTCAGTTAGAGGCTCAATACTGTTAGTAATACCCCGTTGTTTTAACCATGTTTTCATTAGAGCTTGTACTTGCTCCGCAAAACCATATTGTGAGGGAAGTTGCTGTAAGATTTTTGCCCAACCGATACGCAATTCTACCATGAGAGCAGGTTCAGTGGCTTCTAAAGCGGAAAATAAGGCATTGCAGTAGTCAATTACGGCTTTTTCTAAGGCTTCGCTTTCCTGTTGAGAGAGATTGGCTTCCTCAAATAAATCTTGCAGTAAACTAGGTAAAAGGGGTAACTGACGCTGGGGTGCATAAATCAAGAAATATTCATCGGCTACCATGCCCGTATGAATACAGTGCAATACCTCCATATATTGAGTAAAGGTTTCTCGACTACGACGACTAAATTGGGCTTTGTCATAGTTTGTTTGAAGTTGTCGCCCTTGCTGTTGCCATTTTTGAGCTAATTCTTGACAAATTTGGGCGATCGCATCTTGCCAACGGTACTTACGCACTACGGTTTCAAAGCGTACATCGTTAAAGTCGTTATTCCAAAACCCGATATTAATGTTAAAGTATGATTCTTCTACTTCGGTTTCTAAGACAATGACCGGAATAGAGTATAAATCTCTGTAAATTTGGTTTACTGCTGATTCAGCACGACGGTTTTTTGTACCCCATTCTCCTGCCATAAATTTAATGGGGCGCTGTTTTAAGGTATATTGCTTAAACATTTCTCTTAAAGCACCCGAAACAGTAGATTCCATCATGGGAAATTGACTGTTAGTGGTAGCATTAGGAATCGGATCGTAACGTAATACAGGCGAAGAAAAGAAGACAGTAAGAGGCATTTCGGAGTTATTAGTGACAGTTTTGAGTATATCATCGGCTACAGAAAAAACAGGGCTATTGCGATCACGTCTGGCATCTTCTCGGTTTTGTTTATCCCGCAGTCGCATTATTTGCGCATCTAATGCTCTTAATTCGAGGGTAAATTGGCGATCGGTTTCGGTTTTCCAACGTTGAAAGGCGATATTATCAGCTTGGAGGACGATTTGTACCTCAGCTTTGAATTTTTCGATACTCTGGGTAAATTCCCGTTGTTTCTCTGCTTCAAGGGATTGAAATGCTTGGCGTTGTCCTTCTAGTTTGAATAAATTTTCTGTCTCTATAGCCTTAAGTTGCAGACTAAATTCCTTCTCTTCTTGACGTTCTTTAGCTCTTACAGCTTGACGCATCATCTCCATTTTGGCATCAAATTCCGTACGTTTCATGCCTAGCTGTAGGTTATCGCTATCTCCTTTTAACATTAAAGCATGAGATCTTTCTTGATTGGCAATATTGCGACTTTGATTTATTAGGGATGTAACGGCGGTAATAGCATCTCTTATTCTGGCGACTGTTGTAACTATAGCTCCGATATTCATAAATAAACTCCTAAAAATATTGATTGAACTTTATGGCAACCTCTCTAAATCTCCCCTTGAAGGGGAGACTTTATCTATTTATTCTATTCCCCCCTTTTAAAGCAGGGTTTTTTCAAAGTCGGGGCAAAATTAAAAATAAAGATCACTGGTGCTAGAATCATCAGAATGTAAGCTAGTAGTTGTCTGATGCCAAGAATGAGGTTCTGATGAATCAGAACTTTAATTAATTTTACTTATTATCTGATTTTAGAAAATTAATATTTCCCCCAGCAACTCTTTTTTTAGATGGCTAAAAGTTTTTGATAATTTGGGTTACAGCTACTTTTAGATGGTGTATGCTAGGGATTATGATTAATAAAATTAACGATTATGGCAAAACCTAATTATGGTAAGGGAAAAGATTATACCCAGTTATTAGTGAGTGCTTTATTGTTTTGTGTTAGTGATGAATTAGATTTTCAGGAGAAATGTACTATTGAACCAAAGATAACAAAAGATACTTGTATTTTATTGGTCAAAGCAGACATAAAAACATTGGTATCTTTAACGGAATTATATTTTAAGTCAGATAAGCTGATTCCTACACAAAGGGCGATCGCCGAAAAATTTTCCACCTTTAATTCTTCAGAAAAAAATGAAGAAGTAAAAAATGCCCTTAGATGTCTTTATACGTTAAATCTTGTCATTAATCAATTGGGGAATGTTAATAACACAACAAACCGACATTTTTTGTTACCTTTAAAGTATACACCTTTACTTGATTATGTTGAAGATAATTTAACTTGGCTATTAAAATCATGGGAAGAGGCAAAATCTAAGCTAAAAACAGTAGAATCGCCCTCTAATCTCCCTTTCAATGATTCTTTGATCAAAGAAAATTATCAAGATTTGTTACAATCCGTTACTCAACTCTTCCCCAAAGAACTCTATGATTATAGCTGCGATCGCCTTCTTTCTTGACAAATTCTTGCTCCAACCCTAGAAAAAGCCTTCAAGTTATCGACTCACCTTGATTTTAGTCATTATCAGAAGATATTTTTAAGTTTAGTTCGTTTTTCCCTTGTTAATAGTAAGTTATCTCAAACACTGGAATTTTAAAAATTTAGCCATCACCTTTTCCCTAA
>NZ_VRZC01000019.1 GCF_016743215.1 Geminocystis sp. GBBB08 | reverse complement strand
CTATTGTCGTTAAAATAGAAGATGAGTCTAGTTCTGTAGATTTAATTGCTTGTATTTATGCCAGAGAGAGTCAGTAGTGCTGAAAATAAAAAAAACTTCTCAGCACAAGCACAGAGATTAACCAATTTAGTCAAAAATTTTAAAAACTCTTACAAAAGTGCCTATTACCCCGTGAATCGTTGCCCACCCTCACCAGCAAATTTAGATGCGTTTGAGCTTATCCTAATAATTTTTGAGCTAAATCTATATTAAAATAAAAATGATTATAACTGTTTCCTTTAATCACTGAAAAAGGTAAATTAGGTTCACCTAAACTATTTAATACTAAAATAGCCTCATCAAAATTTTGGTTTTTACTATAATCATTAACCGTTATTATCGTCTTGATACCCGCTTTTGTTGCCGCAATTAAGCCTTGATTCGTGTCTTCTATCGCTAAACAATTTTTACTAGAAATATTGAGTCTTTCTAATGCTAATAAATAAATATCAGGTGCTGGTTTTTTCTTTTTCACCATATCTCCTGCTGCTACCACCGCAAAATACTTACTCCTTTCTTCTCCTAAACTGGTGTCTAAAAACGCTTTGACATTTTCCTCATCTGCTGTAGAGGCGATCGCCAATATGATACCTTTTTGATATGCTTCCACAATTAATCTTTCAACGCCAATTCTTAAAGGGATAGCATTGTTAACTAATAATCGCCGAAAATAGTGACTTTTTTGTTGATGTAAAGAACGAATAAATTGATCTAAAGGCTCTTTAGTAATAAAATTAGGATTATAATGGGAGATATAGTGCCTTAAACGTTCTTTTCCTCCCCCAACTTCTAACAAACTGCCATATATATCTACATCCCATCGCCAAGGCAAACCAGCATTTTCAAAAGCTAAATTAAAGGCTACTCGATGACCGTCTTTTTCTGTTTCGGCTAAAGTACCATCAACATCAAATATTAAGGCTTTAAGAGTCATAGTAAATGAAATAAGCAGATAATTTTGTGGTTATTATTTTTTATATTCTAACCATAATCATCACTTTTTCCTACTGTTAAAATAATGTTGATTATGCAATTAATGTACCTAGTAAATATTGATTACTGTTTGCCATGATAAACTTTAAAAAGTTACTAGTATTCGAGAAATTAGCAACATCTGTCGTAACTTTTTGTTGACGAGAAATAAAAAGATGATTAGCAATAATATTATCAAATTGAGTTCCATTATTAATTTCCCAATTTTCAATAATAATACCCGTTAAAATAGCTTTACTAAAATTAGCATTATTTGCTTTGACTAAAGTTAAATCCGCTTGATTTAATGCCGTTTCTTTTAAACTGGATTCGTTTAAATTTGCTTCTACAAAACTAACTCCTCGAAAAATACCACGAGATAGGTTAGCATAACTTAAATTAGCAGTAATAAAGAAGGATTCAGAACAATTCGCTTCCTGAAAGTTAGCACTTAATAGGCAAGATCTGCTAAAATCACTACTTAGAAAATAAGAACCAAAAAAATTTGCATCTTGTAAATCAGATAAACTAAAATTAGTATCTCTACCATAAGCTCTACTAAAATTAGCTTTCGATAAATTAGCTTTCGATAAATTAGTTTCAATAAGATTTGTTTGGCTTAAATTTGCTTTAATTAAATTCGCTTCCTTGAGATTAAATTGGCTTAAATTAACGCCTTCTAAATTAGCCTCTCTTAAATTGGGGATAATTTGGGGATTTTCTTTTCTCCAATTATTCCATTGGTCAGCAGATAAAGAAAGAATTAGTTGAAGATGTTGTGTATTAGCCATAATAGGATTCAGTTTTTAATAATTTTTTCATCTGTTATCTTTATTAAAAACGATAATTGTGAAGATCTTGTGGAGATATATTAACTTTTGTAAAGATTTTTTGACTAATTTATAAAAATGAGTAATCAGTAATAAAGAGATTTTTCTAATACACGGCACAATCTGAGTATAATTTTTTTAATCCATCAATACCGATCAATATTATTTAGTACTATGTTCATTAAATCTACAACCCGCCATATTAGAATCTATACCGCAGAAGTCCACAAAAATGAATTAATTCCTTCTAATCAAGTTTTAACCCTTGATGTTGATCCTGATAATGAATTTAATTGGGATGAGGTAGCGTTACAACAAGTTTATAGTAAGTTTGATCAATTAGTCGAAAGTTATAGCGGTGAGGATTTAACTGATTATAATTTACGCCGTATTGGTTCAGATTTAGAACATTTAATTCGTAATCTCTTAAATAAGGGAATAATTAACTACAATCTTGATGCTAGAGTTGTTAACTACAGTATGGGTTTACCTCGTGTTGAAGTGCCAGAATCTGAGGGTAAATATCAGCTTAATCAGTAATCAGTCATTAGTAATCGGGAATCAGGAACTACGAGGCAATATCTTTGTCTCACAATTGCCTATTATTTATTAACTATTACTTATTGTCTATGTATGATAATGAGATTTGATTATTTTTGACTATGCTGATAGCTAACACCTCTTTATGTATATATAAAAAACCTCAAAACCTTGATTTTTCATTATTTAACCTAATACCTGAAACCCGATACCTGATACCTACCCTCACAAAAATACTTTTTGAGTAACCTCTAATTATAAGAATAACTGTCACCACTGAGTTTTCGCTCATAAGACAGTTTTTTTTTGGAAAAGATTAATATTGAATCAAAAATGTATTGAAAAAATCTTAAGTATCATTTAAGATAAAGTACAGTGGAAAATAAAAAACAAAAGAAATGAGAACGCAAAACAGATTAATTCGAGGGTTTATCATTGGTTTGGCTCTTAGTAGTGTCGTTGCTTCCTGTTCTACTCCCAACAATTTAAATCAGACAGAGACGAATAACCAAGCTAATCCCAATCAAGAAGTAAAACTTACCTTAGTCTCTTATGCCGTAACTCAAAGTGCCTACGAAAAAATTATCCCTAAGTTTGCACAAGAATGGAAAAATAAAACAGGTCAAACGGTAGTTGTAGAACAAAGTTATGGTGGTTCAGGTTCGCAAACTAGAGCGGTGATAGACGGATTAGAAGCGGATGTGGTGGCGTTGGCTTTATCGGCGGATACTCTCAAAATTCAACAGGCAGGATTAATCGAACCAGGTTGGGAACAAGAAGTTCCTAATAATGGAATCGTAACTAGATCCGTGGTGGCTTTAGTAGGTAGAGAAGGAGGTAAAACAGCACAAACATGGGCAGATTTAGCTAAGCCCGATATTAAAGTTATCACCGCTAACCCTAAAACCTCAGGGGGTGCAAGATGGAACTTTTTAGTATTATGGGGAGTAATTACTCAAGCTGGTGGTGATGCCTCTAAAGCCCAAGAATTTGTCACTAATGTTTATAGAAATGTACCAGTATTGCCAAAGGATGCAAGGGAAGCAACGGACGTATTTTATAAGCAAGGGCAAGGGGATATATTAATGAACTATGAAAACGAAATTTTACTAGCAAAATTAAAAGGGAAAAATCAGCCCTATGTTATCCCAACGGATTATAACATTTCCATTGACGGACCTGTTGCAGTGGTTGATAAAAATGTTGATAAACGAGGTACAAGAGAAGTAGCAGAAGCCTTTGTGCAATTTTTATACACTCCTGAAGCCCAGAAAGCCTTTGCGGAAGTCGGTTTTCGCCCAGTGGATGAAGCAGTTTTCGAGGAATTTAAAGAGCAATATCCCAAAGTCGAAAATCTATTTACCGTAGATGTTTTTGGTGGTTGGGATCAAGTGCAAAAAGACTTCTTTGATGACGGAACTATTTTTGATCAAATTTTTGCTAATCTTCGTAAATAATTAACTTCAAAAACAATTAAAACTATGACTAATCAAGTTACAGAAATTAGGGACAAAACTATTAAAATATCCCTACATATTCCGCCAAAATATTTACAAAAACCAATTATTTTTGACCTAGCAGTTCAATATAAATTAGAAGTAAATATTACCTCAGCTTTACTTGGAGAAGAAGGCGATGGAGATGGTTGGTTTAATTTAAAATTAAAAGGCACAGAAGAGACTATTAAAGAAGGTATAAAATACTTAATTGATTTAGGAATAGAAGTATGGGAGAGTGATCAAATAGGGCAAAAACCTTTTAATGAATGGGATTTTGAAGGATGGTCATTAGAAGGTTGATGATTAATAAAAGTCGCACTTATTATAGGGTATTTGGTCATGATTATTTTAAATTCTAAATTCTAAATTCTAAATTCTTTTTATGGTTAATATTCCTTACGAACCTCCTATGGAGGTTAACACCAATCAAATCTCAAAATTTATCTCAAAAATTTCTATTCCTTGGACAATTACCATCGGTTATTTAACTATTATTTTGTTAGTTCCCATGGCTGCATTAATCCTTAAATCTTCTACTTTAGGATTTGGAAAATTTTGGGAAATTGCTACTTCAGATGTGGCTATATCCGCCTATCAAGTAACCTTTATTACCGCTATTTTTGCTGGTCTTATTAACGGTTTAATGGGTACATTATTAGCATGGGTATTAGTTAGATATGACTTTCCAGGACGTAAAATTTTCGATGCCATGATTGACATTCCCTTCGCTTTACCCACGGCAGTAGCTGGTTTAGTATTAGCCACCGTTTATAGCCCAACTGGTTGGATTGGGCAGTTTTTCACTCCTTTTGGCATCAAAATCGCTTTTTCTCAATTGGGAGTATTTGTGGCGATGTTGTTTATCTCCTTGCCTTTTGTCGTGCGCACTTTACAACCTGTTTTACAGGAAATGGAAAGGGAAACGGAAGAAGCGTCTTGGGCATTAGGTGCTACGGATTGGCAAACTTTTCGCCTCGTTATTTTACCCCCTCTCATTCCCCCTATTTTAACGGGGGTAGCATTGGGTTTTTCGAGGGCTGTAGGAGAGTATGGTTCGATCGTAGTTATTGCTTCCAACATTCCTTTTCAAGACTTAATCGCGCCTGTATTAGTATTTCAAAGACTAGAAGAATACGACTATGTAGGGGCAACGGTAATAGGTGCAGTACTTCTTTTAATTTCTTTAGTGCTTTTATTGGTAATTAACTTCTTACAAAAATGGGGTAGCAACTATGCAGAAAATTAAATCCGTAGAAACATGGCTAATTATAGTAGCGTTGGCTTACTTAGCCCTAATCTTAATTATTCCTGCTATTTCCGTATTTTATGAGGCTTTCCATAAAGGAGTACAACCCTTTTTCGAGGCTATCCAAACGAGAGAATTTACTGTAGCAGTGGAATTAACAGTGATTATAGCCTTAATTGCAGTTCCCTTAAATACGGTATTTGGCTTATGTGCGGCTTGGGTAATTGCTAGAAACAACTTTAAAGGAAAAACTTTTTTAGTTAGTTTAATTGACTTGCCTTTCTCCATCTCTCCAGTGGTAGCAGGGTTGATGATTGTCTTGTTATACGGGCGTAACGGTTGGTTTGGACCATTTTTAGAATCGATCGACGCTAAAATTGTCTTTGCTTTACCCGGTATGACATTAGCCACGATTTTTGTAACATTTCCTTTCGTGGCAAGGGAAGTTATACCCGTATTAGAGGAAGTGGGAACCGAACAAGAAGAAGCCGCACGGACTTTAGGGGCGAGTGATTGGCAAATTTTTTGGCGTGTTACATTACCAAGTATTCGTTGGGGTTTACTTTACGGGGTGTTACTAACCAATGCTCGTGCTATGGGGGAATTTGGTGCAGTTGCGGTGGTGTCGGGTAGTATTATCGGGCAAACGGCAACCTTACCAATATTTGTGGAGTTAGCCTATAAAAACTATCAAACAGAAGCTGCATTTAGTGCGGCGGTAGTTTTAGGGTTATTAGGGGCTTTAACTTTGATTTTCAAGGAAATTCTCGAAAGAAAGACGAAAATCAAGGAAGTTTAGTTTTTGCTTGTAGTAAAGGCTTTAGCTTTTGGCTAACGACTAAAGTCGTAACTACAAACTTTTTTTACTTTTAATTATTCATTCTAAATACTAAATTCTAAATTCTAAATTCTATGAGTATTATTGTTGATAATGTATCTAAAAGTTTTGGTTCTTTCCAAGCTCTAAAAGATATTCATTTAGAGGTTAAACCTAATACTTTAGTGGCTTTATTAGGTCCTTCTGGTTCAGGTAAATCAACTCTTTTAAGGACGATCGCTGGTTTAGAAAATCCAGACCAAGGTAGAATTGTTATCAATGGAAAAGATACAACGGGAGTTGATATTCGCAAACGAAATATTGGGTTTGTTTTCCAACATTATGCTTTATTTAAACATTTAACCATTAGAGAAAATATTGCTTTTGGTTTAAGAATTCGTAAATCTTCGGAAGCCCATATTAAGGAAAGAGTGACGGAATTGCTCAATTTAATTCAATTAGAAGGTTTAGGTAATCGCTATCCTTCTCAGTTATCAGGAGGGCAACGTCAAAGAGTAGCTTTAGCCAGAGCATTAGCTGTACAACCGGAAGTATTACTTTTAGATGAACCTTTTGGGGCGTTGGATGCTAAAGTGCGTAAGGAGTTAAGAGCATGGTTAAGACGATTACATGATGATGTTCATATTACCAGTGTATTTGTAACTCACGATCAAGAGGAAGCGATGGAGGTAGCTGATGAAATCGTAGTCATGAGTAATGGTAAAATTGAGCAAATCGGCTCTCCTGCTGAAATTTATGATAATCCGGCTTCTCCTTTTGTGATCAAATTTATTGGGGAGGTTAATATTTTACCTAGTCATGCACCTTTGTTTACTAATAATAATCATTTCGGTGAGGAGATTTTTGTACGTCCCCATGAGTTAGATATATTATTAGAGGATGATGGTAATAGCAGTCGTGCGGTGGTTAAACGCATTATTCATCTAGGTTGGGAAATTCAAGCGGAATTAGCTGTCGATTCTTGGGAGTTGACGGCACATTTGACTAGAGAAAAATTTGATCGACTACAATTAAGACATAATCAAACGGTTTATATCAAACCCAGTCGAGTCAAAAGTTTTAGAGAAGACTCCGTAGCAGTTTAAATAGGTTTGTTCATAAAGGCATAATCTATTATGCCCGTTGGTAGTAATTATTTTAATAATTAGTGGGCAGTACGATCGCCTTACTGGTTGGGAAAAAGATTACAAAACTCGAAAATAAACACTATGAATAATACCAAAACCCAAACAAAAATTATCCCTGAAGGAGAATACATTAAGGAATAATGATTGATTGTTAAGCTCGATCAACATTCCTTCTCCGCTACAATTAAGATAGTGTCATTATGGGAAAATACCGTGAATCAGGTTATTATTGCCATTTTTGAGGGAATTAGTGCTTTTATTGCTACCAATATAGATGATTTGTTAATTCTCTTAATTTTTTTCACCCAAGTAAAAGAAGAAAAAATCGAAAAAAATCACGTCATTAGTGGTGCTTATTTAGGATTAATTATTCTAATTTTATTAAGTTTAGTGGGTTATTTTGGCGGTTTAATTATCTCCTCACAATGGATTGGTTTATTGGGCATTTTACCTATTATTATTGGCGTTAAACAATTATTTAATCCTGATAATGACGAAACAGAATTACAAACTGTCAGTAGCAGATATGTGCAACCTAAACACGATCATCCGATTATTAATTTTTTGTATCAACTTTTACACCCTCAAACCTATAAAGTTGCCCTGATTACCTTTGCGAATGGTGGCGATAATATCGGGGTTTATGTGCCATTATTTGCAGGAAGTAATTTATTGAGTTTGTTAGTTATAATTACTGTCTTTTTAATTTTAAAAGGGTTATGGTGTTATCTTGCTTATCGATTAATTAATAATAAAAAATTTGCTCACTTAATTACTAATTATTGCCAGCAATATGTCCCTTATGTTTTAATTGCTTTAGGCTTATTTATTTTCTGGAAAAATGGTACTTTTACCTTGATTAATTTTTAGGTTTATTTTTTTCTCGCAAAGTCGCAAAGTCGCAAAGAAATAAATGAATCTGTTAAGTAGTGAGACAAAATTAATTGCATATAGACAATAGTTTAAACCCATTGTTATTATAGATTTGAGAAAAGTAAAGAGCATCGATTAATTTTGCTTACTGAATTAGCAAAACATTTTGTTACATAAAAATTGACAAAATCAACAATTGATGTAGGAATTGGATATTTTACAATTAAATGCAATTATATTACTTTCCTAACCTTCATTTTTGGTACAAATGGACAAGCATCTTGCCTGTTTTACGGTTTCCGACTCTCCCTTAGAAGATTGATTTTCTCTCCCATTAAAATAATTTAAAAATGTATTGAAAAAATATCCTGATTTAGATATAATCGCTTTAGCAAGTGATGTCAATTGTTTTTTGTTAAGAATGCTTTATTTAACGTAAGAAAAAGAAAACAATTGTCACATTGAATTAAACTATTCAGTCTCATTAAGAGGTATCTAAATGTTTCGCAGAAAAAGTCTTGTGTTAATTGGCTTAGGATTAGCAGGTTTATCATCGTCTTTATTATTATCTTTTCAAAAACCTGCCGAAGCGCAAAAGAAAACCGTTGAAATTACCCTTGTTTCCTACGCTGTAACTCAAGGTGCTTACTCTAAGATTATTCCTCAATTCACGGCAGAGTGGAAAAAGAAAACTGGACAAGATGTTATCTTTAAACAAAGTTACGGCGGCTCTGGTTCTCAAACTCGTGCTGTTATCGATGGTTTAGAAGCTGATGTCGTTGCTTTAGCTTTAGCTGGTGATACTAAAAAAATTGAACAGGCGGGATTAATTAAGCCGGGTTGGGAAAAAGAAGCCCCTAATAATGCCATTGTCACTAAATCAGTGGTTGCTTTTATTACCCGTCCGGGTAAACCTCAAATTAAGTCTTGGAGTCAATTAGCCGATCCCAAAATTAAAGTTATTACCGCTAATCCTAAAACCTCAGGCGGTGCAAAATGGAATTTCTTAGGATTATGGGCTTCTGTTGCATTCAAAGGTGGGACTGAAGCCCAAGCCAAAACTTTCGTCGATAAGGTTTATAACTCTGTGCCAGTATTGCCTAAAGATGCTAGAGAATCCACCGATGTCTTCATTAAACAAGGGCAAGGGGATGTATTGTTAAACTATGAAAATGAGGCAATTTTAGCTCAACAAAAAGGTGCAAAAGATCCTTTCTTCGTTCCTACAGATGTAAATGTTTCCATTGATAATCCCATTGCTGTAGTAGATAAAACAGTAGATAAAAGGGGTACAAGGGAAGTAGCTGAAGCCTTTGTTAAATATGTCTTTACTCCTCAAGCTCAAAGAGAATACGCTAAAGTTGGCTTTCGCCCTGTCGATGCCCAAGTTAGTAAAGAGTTTGCTAAACAATACCCTAAAATTAATAAATTAGTGACTGTCAATGATTTTGGTGGCTGGAGTCAGATTGATACTAAATTCTTTAAAGATGGTGCAATTTTTGACCAAATTATCAGAAGTAAATAGCGTTTTTTTGTAGCTGGTATCTCATAATCCGTCAAGAAATAAATTTTATGGCTAACAGCATAAGTCTGCTAAAGCGACTAAGTGTATCGATTTTTTAAAGTATGTTTATTAGACATCAATCTTATTTATTTTTGATTGGTTCATAGTAAGGGCTTGAACCCTCTTAAATACCAATTTTTAGAGAAGTCTATTGAAAATTATATTTATAAATCGCTTCAGCAGATTTTCGCTATTAGCTTCGTCCATTTATTGCGAAGCGGTTTATGTTAATCTTGTCAACCTGTTAGGCGGTCTATGATATTATTTTTATAATTTAAACAAACAATTTTTTGATAATAAATATATTGTAAAATCATTAATATTGTAAAATCGTTTTTTATGAATTTAACTTTATTTTTTAATTGGCGTAATCTTAAACATAGTTTTTTTGTTATATTTGGTTTTTTACTCTCTCCTTTATGTTGGTGGAATGATTTAATTTTTAATTTACCCATCGCCTACGGTTTTGGTAAAATAGTTAGCTTTTTTTTCCCTAATCTCTTAATTCCAGCTTCCATAGTCGGCTATTGGTTAACCAATATTATCGGTATAATTTTAATGCAATTAGGCACAACTAATTTGATTAAAGATTCCCAGAAGGAAGTTGATTTAAAGAAAAATATTTGGTCTGGAGTCGCTACTTCTACAGTTTTTACTGTCGCCGTTGTTGTTCTTTGGAAAACAAATATTCTTGATTTATCTTTACCTTCTTTTTTAACTACTGGAATTAATTTTTAAATTTTTTTATGTTATATTTAGCTTTGAATAAACCTTTACAAAAAAAACGAAATATTTTATTAATTAAAATTTCTTGCTTAATTCTTTTTACTTTTCTCGCTTTAGAAATTAACTATCTAAACATTGAGTTTCCTTGGGATAAGCAAATTCTTCATTTTATTCATAGTCAATCTAGTATTTTTTTAGATAACTTTGCTTCTGTTGCTACCAATTTTGGTGGTATAAAATATATCCTGTCTTTTTCTTTTTTGCTATGTTTATGGCTTTTTTATCAAGGGCAAAAATCCTTACTTGGCTACCTAATTACTTCTATTTTATCAAGTGCGATCGTCAATTTTGGGATTAAACTTTTATTCCAACGTCCTCGCCCAAATCTTTGGGAATCCTCTTATCCTTTACCCAGTGATTTTTCTTTTCCCAGTGGTCATGCTATGGGTAGTATAACATTTGCATTGACTTTATTGGTAATTTTTTGGGGTAGTCGTTATCTTAATTTTATCGCTATTTTAGCGTTATTATATGTAGGTTTAATTGCTTGGACTCGTTTATATTTAGGGGTACATTATCCTAGTGATATAATCGGTGGTTGGTTGTTAGGAATTGCTTGGACTACTTTGGTAACATTATTATTAAATCCTCGTTCATCTCATTCTTTAAATGAACAAAATACATGAGGAAAAGTCAATTTTTAAAGAAACCTGTTAATATTGTTTTTTTATCTTTAATTTTTTTAATTTTATTTAACCCCTTTACCATTATTTCAGCCGGTGAAAGAGGGGTTTTAATGCGTTTTGGAGAAGTGCAAAAACAAATTTTAGAGGAAGGAATACATTTTATTATTCCCCTTGTTAATACCGTACAAAAATTAAGTGTCAGGATTCAAAAACAAGATCTTCGGGCAGAGGCATCCACTAAAGATTTGCAAGATGTTTTTAACGAAATCGCCCTTAATTGGCACTTAAATCCCGATCAAGTTAACCATATTTATCAACAAATTGGTACAGAAAATGAGATTATTGATAATATTATTAATCCTTCTATTGAGGAAATTGTCAAAGCAGTTTTAGCCCGATATACAGCAGAAGAAATTATTATCAAAAGAGAAGAATTAAAATCAGAAATTGATACTTTATTAACAGAAAAACTAGCTAAATATAATTTAGAAATAGATGATATTTCCCTCGTTCATATCGAGTTTTCTCCTTTATTTAGTCAGGCTGTAGAAGCGAAACAAATTGCCGAACAAGATGCAAAAAAAGCAGGTTTTCAAGTGATTAAAGCCCAAAAAGATGCCCAAGTTAGGGTAAATTTAGCAAAAGGTGAAGCTGAAGCCCATAGTATTTTACAAGAGTCTTTAACCCCCGAAATTCTTCAATATCAAAGTATTAAACAATGGAATGGTAATTTACCTTTAATTATGGGAAAAGATGATGTTCGATTTTTAAATTTAGATTTGGAAGATTTACAAAAGTTAAATAAACAAAAAAAATAATATAATATGTTATTACCGTTTTTAATCACCAAAGAAATCAAAGATTTCGTCTCCCCATCGAGCAAATTCTTCTTTATCGCAGAGGGGATGTTTCATTTGAATTAACCATGTGCCATTGAGAAGGATCAATATTATTTTAACTCAACTATTACGACTAAAGCCTTTACTATCAACTTAGGGAAGAAATAATTTATAGGATTCGTTATCAATGATAATGCGCAATCCTAACCACATTAGTACAAAGGGAAATAGTTTACTGGCATAACGACTCAAAACGATCGCAATACTGGGTTGACGAGTGAGATTATAGGATAAAAATAACCATGTACAGATAAAAAAATAACACACCAAAATTATCACTATCAAACTGGGAAAACTGCTATTAGCGAAAAGGGGAATATAAATCCCTAAATTATTACCACCGTTAGAAATTGTCACTGCCGACACTTGATAGGTTTGTTTGTCTCTTAATACTTGTCTGAGGGATAAACGACGGGATTCAAAACCCCTATATCGGGCATTTTTCTTTTGATTGATAGATATATCTATAGTGGATTCGTCTCGGTTAAGTAAAATTTCTCGGAGGTTATTTAAGCCAATCAGAATGGGAAAAATACCTAATAAGCCAATAATATTGGATTCCAAAACTAATCCAATGACAAAACCGATTAAACTCACCGCTACTAAAACGGAAAAACCAATTAACTCCCCCACAATAATATGTTTCGGGCGAAAAGTTCGATTTACTTTACTGAAAAAACCCGTTAAATAAATGTTATCGTCAAATGTAGTGGCGATCGCAGTGGCGAAGGCAATTTTTAAGGTGACAAATAACCAATCCATTCTAATTTCCTTTGTTTATAGTGCTGAAAAAAATTACGATACAGGCGCGGATGCTTTGATACAGGCAAGATACCTGTTTTACTACATTTCTCTAAGTCGAGAATTTTTGAGTTACTTTTTCTTGCGATTGAGATTTATTTGCATTCCAATTATAATGAAAATGGGATAAATATTCAAACTATCTTTCTTGTTTTTGAAACTGTATTGTTATGATGATTTTTTTCTTTGGGTTAAGGCTAAAAAAATATCGAACGCTCCAACAAATGTGCTTAGAATTACTATTATGTCTGGGGAGGGAATTACTTTTAAATAGAGAAATCTTACCCAAGGGTCAAAGTAACACTGTCCCATCGAAAACTTTTCCCCTCCATAAAAACACTAACCGCCGTATCTGGGAAACTGTGGGTTTATTTATCGGGGGCATTTTGTTTGCAATATTGCTTGATCGTATTGTTTATAAACGTTCCAACGGTGACACAAGTCTTTACGCCTCCAAAGAAGCCAAAAAATTAAAACAAATCAAAATGGGTTATCCCGAAGGCATGACAAACTTAGAAGTATTAAAACAACAAGGCTATCTTGAAAGATATTTTGAACCTTTAGGCGTTACTATAACTTGGTCAAGTTTTCTCTCTGCTTCTTCTTTAATTGAAGCCCTAAGTAACGGTTCGATCGACTTTTGTGGCGGAGGAGGCACAGCCAGTATTTTTTCCCAAGCCGCTGAACATTGTTTTGTTAGAGTAGCACGAGATAAATATACTATACCCAAAGGACAAGCTATCCTTGTATTAGAAGACTCCCCCATTAAAACCTTAGCAGACTTGAAAGGTAAAAAAGTCGCCTTCGATCAAGGTTCAAGCGCCCACTACCTCATCATTAAAGCCTTAGAAAAAGTCGGTTTACAATACAGTGACATTGAGCCAATTTATCTTACCCAACCTGAAGCCTTACCCCTTTTTAGACGAGGAGAAATCGATGCTTGGGTAGTATGGGTTCCTTACACCTTAACCGAGATGCGTAGTGCTTATCCAGGACGTTGTATCGCTGATTTAGAAACGATTTTCGGCCATCGAGCCTCCTTAGAAGTTCCGACATTATATTATGCGATTCCCGAATTAGTGCGAGACTATCCCGACATACTCAAAACTATTTTAGAAGAAGTGAACGAAGCCGGGGCATGGGCAAAAAAACAAGAGTTAGAAACTGCCCAAAGATTAGTCAATCATCACGAACTCGATGCAAGTATTTTAACAGAATTACAAAAAAGAAGTATTGAAAGAGCGATTATTCCCCTAGACGAACCAACCTTGAAAGCATTACAAGATCAAGCAAATATCTTTCGAGATTTAAGACTAATCCCCGAACGAATTAACGTCAGAGACGGCACTTATAGCCTGATTACCAAGCAAAACTGGACTTATTGGTAAGAGATACCAAATTTAAAGTGTAAATCAAACAAAACTATATTTACTTTTTTTTCATTTCAATCTAAAATGTTTTAGAAAACGGTTAATGGCTGTTGAATATTTTTATTGTATTACCCATTACTAATCTTTAAGAGGAAAATTAAGAAAATGTTGAAACGACGTCATGTATTGTTGGGATTAGCAGGATTAGGAGCTCAATTTGCCTTACCTGCGATCGCACAACAAAAACCAAAAACAGTAGAATTAACTCTGGTTAGCTATGCGGTAGCAAAACCTGTATTTTCCAAGTTAATCCCCGAATTTCAGAAAGAATGGAAGGCAAAAACAGGACAAGATGTTACTTTTAAAGAATCTTACGGTGCATCCGCCGCTCAAACTAGAGCCATATTAGGAGGATTAGAAGCGGATATTCTAGCTCAAAATCTCCAAGATTTTATTACCCCTTTGGTAGAAAAAAAATTAGTGAATCCTAATTGGAGTAAGCGTTTACCTAATGGTGCCAGTCCTGTTAGTAGTGTAATGGTATTAATTACTCGTCCCGATAATCCCAAAAATATCAAAACATGGCAAGATTTAACTCGCTCCGATGTGCAGGTTGTGGCAATTAATCCTAAAACTTCAGGAAATGCCCGTTGGGGTGCTTTAGCAGGTTACGGGGCAACTCTCAAAACAAAAGGGGAAGCAGAAGCAAATAAATATTTTTTCGCTTTTGTCAAAAATATCAAGAATTTAGTTAACTCAGGTAGGGAAGCAACAGACACTTTTGTTAAAAATAGAGTAGGAGATGTGGTAATCAATTTTGAAAATGAGATTATTTTTACCAATGATGCCATTCCTAAAGATTTTCCCTATGTTGCACCTTCTCCCAATCTGAGAGTTGATTTTCCCGTTACTGTTATAGATGCAGTTGTCGATAAACGAGGCACACGCAAAGTCGCAGAAGAATTTACCAAGTTTTTATTTACTCCCAAAGCCCAAACAATTTACGCTCAAGCAGGTTATCGCCCCATTAATGAGCAAATCAGAAAAGCTAACGAAAAAGACTTTTTGAAGGTTTCCAAAATTTATAATATTAATGATTTCGGGGGATGGACTTCTGTCAATAAAAAATTATTCGATGATGGTGCATTGTTCGATCAAGCATTACAAGCCGCTAAATAAATAATGATTTTCTATTTCATTACTAAACTACAAGCCCTAATCCGTTATCAACTGTTTTTAAGGGGATTAATTTTTCTCTATGTGGGTGTAATAATTATCTTGCCATTAAGTGCTTTATTTTGGAAATTAAGCCAACAACCCATACAAGATGTTTTTCCCTTAATTACCTCTGATGTTGCGCTCGATGCCTATAAATTAACCTTTGGTAGTGCCTTGTTAGCGGCTTTAATTAACAGTGTATTCGGACTAATTTTAGCTTGGATTTTGGTTCGTTATGACTTTCCGGGCAAACAATTTGCTAACGGATTAATTGATATTCCCCTTGCCATTCCAGGGGTGGTAGTGGGCATTACTCTGATTTCTCTTTATTCTCCTGCAGGAAGCCTTGGGCAATTTTTCGAGCCTGACAGTTTTTTTGGGCAGTTTTTGCAAATATTCGGCATTGAGGAAGTGAATTTAACTTCTTCCTTGATTGGTATTTTATTAGCTCAAATTTTCGTTACCCTTCCCTTTGTAGTTAGAACTGTTCAACCAGTATTAACAGAATTCGATCAAGAAATAGAAGAAGCGGCGATGATTTTAGGGGCGACTCCTTGGCAATGTTTTTGGAAAGTAATTTTTCCCCAGATATTACCTGCTTTATTAACAGGTTTTAGCCTTGCTTTAGCTAGAGGTATTGGCGAATTTGGGGTAGTATTTCTCATTTCTGGCAACATTCCCAATGAAACTTTAATGGCAACAGTCTATATCTATCAACGTTTAGAGCAATTTGATTTTGCCGGGGCAACAGCAGTGGCGATCGTCCTCTTAATCTTCGCTCTGATACTTCTTGTCTGTGCAGGTATTTTACAACGTTGGAGTAACCGATATAGTGATAATACCCTAGAGATTTCCTAAGCTAGACTGAAGTATGAAAAATGTAGAAAAATGTAGGGTGGGCATTGCCCACATTGATATAATGTATTATTGTGAAAATTAATTATATTCAAAATATGGTGAAAAAAAAATCTTATGAATGGGGAAAATACTTATTAATAGTCATCGGTTTAGGATTTTTAGCCCTTGTGGTATTGTTCCCCCTCATTAATATTTTTTACGAAGCCTTTCAGGAAGGTATTAAAGGTTACTGGCAAGGAATTACTACCCCAGAAGCCCGACACGCTTTGATGTTAAGCCTGATTATTACGGTAGTTGCCGTACCTTTAAACACCGTTTTTGGTTTAGTTGCCGCTTGGGTATTAGCAAGACAAAATTTTCGAGGCAAACAAGTGCTATTAGGCATAATTGATTTACCCTTAACTATTTCCCCCGTCATTGTGGGGTTAATGTTTGTACTGTTATTTAATCCCATCGACAGCGTTTTTAAACCTCTAGTGGTAGGATTAAACCTGAAAATACTTTTTGCATTACCTAGTATGATTTTAGTGACAACCTCAATTACTGTGCCTTTTGTGGTGAGGGAAGTTTTACCCGCCCTTGAAAACTTAGAAGTGGATCAAGAGGAGAGTGCTATTATATTGGGGGCATCTCCTTGGCAGGTTTTTTGGCAAGTCATTTTACCAAATATTAATTGGGCGGTATTATACGGCGTTATTTTATGCACTGCCAGAGCGTTAGGGGAATTTGGGGCGGTTGCGGTGGTGTCAGGTAAAATTATTGGCACAACTAACACTTTAACTTTACACATCGAACAAACCTACAGCAATTATGAAAGTGTAGCAGCTTTTGGTAGTGCATCTTTACTTACTTTAATTACTTTATTAACAGTAATATCCCAAGAGGTTTTACGGCGTTTACAAAATCATTAATTTCTCTCAATTCTCATAGCGTAATAAAGCCCATTGATAATCCGTGACAGAATCTTTGATTATCATGCCGCTAATCCTTGTTCATCGAAGACTCCTTCAAATAGGACAGAACTCAGATAACGCTCTCCAGAATCTGGTAAAATAACCACAATGATTTTATCCTGATATTCAGGTTTTTCAGCTAACCTCACGGCAACTGCGGCCGCCGCACCACTAGAGATTCCCGATAATATACCTTCTTCTTTGGCTAATTTTTGAGCGTATAAAATGGCCTCTTCATTAGACACTCTCTCTACTCTATCAACTAATGATAAGTCGAGTACTTCAGGCACGAATCCTGCACCGATGCCCTGTATTTTATGGGGCCCAGATTTGACGGTTTGCCCTGTTAACGTTTGAGTAATCACAGGGCTATTTTCAGGCTCAACGGCAATACTTTCAATAGCTTTACCCTTCGTTTTTTTGATATAACGGGAAACTCCGGTAATGGTGCCACCAGTGCCTACTCCTGACACTAAAACATCGATCGCACCCTCTGTATCATCCCAAATTTCTGGACCTGTAGTAGTTTCGTGAATACGGGGATTGGCTGGATTGCGAAATTGTTGCAATAAAACGTACTTATCAGGATTGGAATTAGCTATTTCTCCCGCTTTGGCGATCGCTCCTACCATACCCTTACTACCTTCGGTTAACACCAGATTAGCACCATAAACCTGTAACAGTTTACGTCTTTCTAAACTCATAGTTTCAGGCATAGTTAAAGTAAGGGGAATACCTTTAGCAGCAGCAACAAAAGCTAAGGCAATACCAGTATTTCCGCTAGTCGGTTCGACTATTTCTTTTCCTTCGCCTAGTAAACCTCGTTCTTCCGCATCCCAAATTAAAGCAGCACCAAGACGGCATTTTACCGAGTAAGCGGGGTTACGCCCTTCGATTTTCGCCAAAATAGTGGTATTGCTACCCCTAGCTAAACGATTTAAACGTATAAGGGGAGTTTTGCCTATAGAAAGGCTATTATCTTCATACCATTTAGTCATCAGAGTTACTCTTTTTGTTCTTCACATACAATTCTAAAGCATTTTCATTTGAAGCAAAAAAAATAATCGATTATTTTTAAAATTTCTTTATATTTCTTGATTTATAGTCGTTGTAAAACAGCCATCTTGCCTGTATCCCTTAATCTTAATCACCGTAAAATAAGCATCTTGCCCGTATTTCTGAAAAATGTTTATAAATTCAGTGGACAATAAATAAAAAACAAATTAAAATGTTTTAACATACAATTAAAATTGTGTTTTAATAAATATGATAGCCTCCTCTAATAATTAGGAAAATGAGGGCTAAAGCCCTTACTACGAACTAATTAAAAATATTTTTTACTAGAAGTCTAATCTTTATAAACAAAAAGGTAACAGAAATGAAAAATCAGATACACAGACAAAATATATTTAATGCTCGTGTTGTCTCTAATTCTCACATCCCTACCGTTGCCATTGTCGGTGCCGGTTTTAGTGGTTCATTAATTGCTACTCATTTATTGAGAAATTCTTCTCAACCTCTGAAAATTAAATTGATCGATCGTAATTCAGAATTTGCTAAGGGCGTTGCCTACTCTAGTAAAGAGAATACAGATTTACTAAATGTTCCAGTGGGTAAGATGAGTGCTTTCCCCGATGATTCCGATAATTTACTTCGTTGGCTAGAGTCTAACTCCCATTCTCTGCAAGATTTACTGCCAACTCCTGTATCCCATCGCACTTTTATCCCTCGTCAAGTTTACGGTTTATATATTCAATCGATTCTTGAAGAAGCCCAAAACAACGGCAAAAATAATGTTGACTTAGAAAGGTTAAATCATGAAGTAATTGCCATAGAAAAAATTAACCAAGAGTTTTTAATTTCTCTTGATAATGACACAAATTTTCAAGCAGATAAGGTTATTTTAGCCATCGGTAATTCTCCTTCCAATCCTGCTCAAGATAATCATAACAACTTTTACAATGCTTGGTCTGGTTCGGCTTTAGATAATATTAATCCTCATGCTGATATATTATTAATGGGTACAGGTTTAACTATGGCAGATATTGTGGCTTCTTTACATAGCCGCAATCATCTAGGAAAAATTTATGCGGTTTCCCGTCGAGGTTTATCTCCCCAAATTCATAAAACAACCTCCTCTCACCCACCTTTATTTACACTAGAAAATCTCCCCCTTAATATCCTTAAATTATCTAAACTCATTCGTAGTGAAATCAGAAAAGCCCAGGGTTTAGGTTATGATTGGCGATCGATCATTGATTCATTACGCCCTATAACTCAACAACTATGGCAAAAATTACCGAAAACTGAGCAAAAACGGTTTTTACGTCATCTTGTCTCCTATTGGGATGTTCACCGTCATCGTATTGCCCCTAATATTGGTGAAATTATTCGTGCTAAGTTAAAATCGGGACAATTAACTATCAGTGCCGGAAGAATTAAAGACTATCAACTGGAAAGGGATAAAACCAAAGTCATCATTCGCCCCCGTTATCAAAGTGAGGATACCGTTATTTTAGTCGATCGAGTGATCCATTGCCGAGGCATCAATAATTATCATAGTTTATCTCATCCCTTGATTAATAATCTACAAGTACAAGGATTAATTCGCCTGAATAAATTAGGTTTAGGTATTGATACCGATGCGCAGGGTAGAATTATCGATGCTCAAGGTCAAATTTCTCGTTTATTATATACTATCGGCACTCCCCGTCGTGGAGACTTGTGGGAAACTACCGCCATTCCAGAATTAAGACGACAAGCCCAAACATTAGCAGAAAATATCATAGCAGACTTAGAAATCCCCAAAGTAGAATTAATCACGACTCCATCTTTAAGACAGATATTATCTAAAATTGCTTAATGTATGAAGAAACTCTGGTTAGTAGTGAGCCTTTTAAGGCTTATCATAACAGCTGAAACTGTCCCTATTATATAGAACCCATTTGGTATCTTTTTTAGAATGGTTACATAATAATGATTTCAGAAGAAATACTTTAATCTCGTCAAAGCCTTTTGTTATTTGGGTTACAGGCGTAAATATCAAATAGGTTCTATAGCAGTAGCCATGATGCTATTGACATTAACAAGAGGTTTAAACCCCTTGCCTTCCCTTGCCCAAAGGATTGATCTGTATATTTACTCTGTTAAAGATAGTAATTTTTCAAAAACTTGAGCAACTTTTGTTTGAAATCTCTCTTTATGTTTAATCTTCAAAAATGGTCGAGTCATTTCTAATTCTTGATATTTTTTACCTCGATCGTGGTAAATTTTTATAGCTTTTAAAGTACCTAATTTAATCTCTTTTTTGACCATTAATTCCGATATTCCTGCCGCCGTTTGACTATTTTCTAAAACGGCTTTAATCATTTCACCAGTATTAAAAATTAAAGTAGTTTTTAGTTTTTCTGGTACAATGCCCCACTGAATCAAAGCTTCTTCTAATCTTTGTTGTGTGCCTGAACCTGGCTCTCTCATAATCCAGTCTGTATTGTATAAATCGCTTAATTTTACACTCTCTAAATTAAACCAAGGGTGTTGTTTTCCCACCACGATTAAAAGTCGATCACTACCGATTTTTTCCTGATATAAAACTTCTTTTAAATCTGCTTTTACGCCTCCTTCAATTAAGCCTAAATCAAATTTTCCTGCCTCCGTACCTAAACAAATTTCTTCACTATTAGCAAGGGTACAATTAATATTTATATTAGGATAATGACATTGAAATTGACTAATTTTTTCCGGCAACCAATAATTACCAATAGTTAAACTAGAACCTAATTTTAATTCTCCTCTTTGTAAATTACTTAACTCTTTTAATGCCCTTTCTGTTAAAGCAACTTGTTCTAAAATTTTTCGAGCTTCTATACATAATAATTGGCCTGCTTCTGTTAGTTCAATTCTTCTACCTAAACGGTGAAATAATTTTATTCCATATTCTGTTTCTAAATTATGAATCGCCGCACTAACCGCAGGTTGAGTGATATATAAAGCATCAGCAGCACGAGTAAAATGCAAATATTCAGCGACTGTTAAAAATACTCGTAACTGATCTAATGTCATTTGTGCCATAGTTTATTTTTTTAACAAAAATCGCAAAAAAAAGGGATAAAATCCCTTCTCTTAAATTATTGGTGAGAATTTTAAATTAAAGTCCCCCTTAAATAAAGGGAAGTTGGAGGGAACACATTCTTATGACTCAAATAGAATTGCTATATTTTTATGGTTAATTTTTCCTCTCGCAAAGGCGCAAAGACGCAAAGATGAAAAACGGTTTTTAGATGAAGGTTTAAGCAAGAGAATTTATACAAATCCAGATTTTAAAAATTACCTATAGGGAGGCGGTGGGCATCGCCCACCCTACATTTTTCGCTATATTTTCAATGGAATTTAATCAATGGGTGCATTAGCTATTTGTGCATCCACTTCTGCTTGAGTGATATTGGGAATAGTTAATGTTGTATTTGCTGGATCTACTACTTCCACAAGGGCGGAGGGTACATCTAACGATAATTCGCCCGTGTCAGGATTTGCACTAATGGTTAAACTTGTACCATCAAGAATTTGGACTACAGAGGGTTGTCCACTAGGAAGTTCTAAAGAAGCTACTAAGCGATCATTGGGAATATAAACTCCTTCACAATCCCAGTTATCATCAGTTTCTTGTCCATTTCCTAGATAAAAGATAGAGGTAGGAGTGCCTTTTTTTGGATTACGAGCGTAAATGGCGAGATTTTTTCCTGTTTCATTACGGCAAATCCCCCAATCTTCTGCGGTTTCTAACACATATTTCTGAAATTCTAATTTGCTTATTTCCTGAGTTAGAGCTTCAGGTGTGTACTCTGTTTGTTGTGGATCTGCCTTAATGGTTAAAAGTTGGTTGAGGTTTTCCACCACTACAGGGTAATCGGGACTTTTTTTGGCAATTCTATCTGCTAAAGCTGGACTAGCGATGAAAAGGGTAACAATACAAAGCAGACTGATAAGCCAAATTTTGACTTTTTTCATGATTTTCTCCTGATGAAATAAGCTCTATTTTATTTTTAGAGCAATTAAATATTGATTTTACTTGTTTTTAAACATTTTTTCAATTGTTTTTTATGATAATTTTGCCGTTGGATGTTCGATCAATCTTGCCTTGATGTTCAAAGATGGTGAGAAGACGAGTAACCGTTACCCTAGTTGTGCCAAGAGTTTCGGCTATTTGTTGGTGGGTTAGCCGTAGGTCAATTAAAATACCATTGTGGGTGCGATGACCAAATTTATTACTTAACCATTTTAATAATTTGATCAAGGCTGTGTTGACAGGGCGATATTGTTTAATATTGATTAATTCTTGTAACTCTTTTGTTTGATTGATGAGAGCTTGATTAACTTCTATCAGACGATCGAGGGAAAGAGAGGATACTTTTACATCTGTCATACATTCCATCTGTAAGTCTGATTTAGCCAGTAAAGGGGAAATAATGTCTCCTTCTCCCCATAAACCATAAACGACTATCGAACCATCATCTAGCCAACTGTAAGTGCGCACTACTCCTGAGTTAATTTGCCAATAACAATCTCTACCCATAGGTAAAAAAGAACGTCTCACATAAAAAGTTTGAGGGGAGGGGAATTGTTTTAACCCTGATAGGGCAATCAAGTTTCGTAGTGGGGTAGCTGTCATATCGTTACACCTTTTTTTGATCTAGGACTTCCATTTTGCCACATTTTATTTTAAAATGTATCTAATTTCATCTTTATTTTTTTTATGATTGCATTATTTTGAGTATGATTTTTGCCCCTAAATACTCACTATATGCAATTGAGCTTATTTAGTTATCATTTTTATTTATGGATTGAACAAAAAAAAGCGTTTGATTTTTATAGGTCATGACTTCTAAAGTGAAGGTAAGAATAAAATAATTCTTGATTTTTATAGAGGAAAAAATAGATATGACCGATTTTATAACAGCCATGATTAAGGCGATCGCTACTTTTACCGTTACCAACTTAGATGACATCATGATTTTGACTTTATTTTTTGCGCAGGTGAATGTATTATTTCGTCGTCGGCAGATTGTAATTGGTCAATATTTAGGGTTTATTTTGTTGGTTTTAGCGAGTTTACCAGGGTTTTTCGGTAATTTTCTGATTCCTACTCACCTCTTAAAATATTTAGGGATTATTCCCGTGATTTTGGGTATTAGCTACCTTTTGAAGGAGCAAGAAGAGGAAGATAAAGACGATGACAATATTGTGATTAGTCAAGATAAATCGAACTGGTTAACCCGTATTTTGTCACCCCAAACCTATGGAGTAGCGGCAGTAACGATCGCCAACGGTAGTGATAATATCAGTGTATATTTTCCCTTATTTGCCAGTAGTACAGTACAAGGATTATTAATAACGGTGGTAACATTTTTATTATTAGTAGCGGTATGGTGTTTTATTGCCTATAAATTGACTAATGTCAGTTCCATCGAGCGATTACTAAATAGTTACGGAAACACTTTAGTACCCTGTGTCTTAATTGGCTTAGGAGTATATATAGTGCAAGAAAACCTCTGGTTATCATCTCTAGCCTTAATTGTTAGCTACCTTTGGGCAGTAAATTTAGAACAAAATCGACTTACCGAAGAAGAAAGCAGAAAAATTTAGGATTTAAAGACAAAAATCCTTTGCTACCTTCAACTTACAAAAAAAAATCACACAAAACCCTTTGCGTCTTTGCGCCTTTGCGAGAAAAAAATATGCTTTTTAAATCAACCAAAGAAACCTCAGCTAATGCCAAAAAACTCAACCCCTCTCGTACCAGAGATCACTTAGCGAACGAACGTACTTATTTAGCTTGGATGCGTACTGCTGTCAGCTTAATGGGATTTGGGGTAGTAATTTTAAGACTTCGTGCCTTTCATCCTCCCGAATTACCTCGCCCCGGTTTAGGCTGGAAAATGGGGTTAGTTTTTTCTTTAGTGGGTTTATTAACGGTTTTACTCTCCACAGTACAATACTTTGTCGTGCGTCGAGACATCGAGGAAGATACTTATGAACCACCAGATCGATGGGTCATTTTGTTCAGTTTGGCGATTACACTTTTAGGATCGGGGATTATTTATTTTGTGTTTACCACCCCAGCCGATCCCAGTGATATATTAATTATGTAGTGTGATAAAACAATCTATTATAAAATTGTAATTATCTATTGATAATGGGGAAATAACTTTTCATTTGAATCGAAAAAAATTTTATCGGTTAGGTTTACTCTTTTTTACTAATTTCTGCTAAGTCAAATTAAATATTTTTCTCTGACACTTTTAGTTAGAATGAAATGAGAAACTATAAGCAAATTTACTTGGTACAAAAGACTTATGAGTAGTGGCAAAATAACAGAATCAACATCTCTCTCTCAACGAGAATTAGAAATATTAGAATTAGTCGCCACTGGATTAACCAATCATGATATTGCTCAAAAATTGGAGATCAGCAAAAGAACTGTAGATAATCATATCAGTAATATTCTCACAAAAACAAAAACTGATAATCGAGTGGAATTAGTCCGTTGGGCTTTACAATGGGGAAAAATTTGCCTTGATGAAATTAACTGTTGTGTTTTACCTAGCCCTTCTGATTCTCCTTAATCAGCAATAATTGCTTTTACCGCTTCGGTTATGGCGATCGCCGTATGAGTCCAATGAGTACCACCTTGGCAGAATACAATATAAGGTTCTCTTAAAGGGCCATCAGCAGAAAATTCTGATGTGCTACCATCAATAAAAGTTCCTCCCGCCATGACTAAATTACTTTCATAACCAGGCATTGGTGCAGGTATGGGATCTAAATAAGATCCTACTGGTGAGTTACGTTGAATAGCACGGCAAAAAGCTACTAATTTATCAGGATTGCGTAGTTTTACCCCTTGAATAATATCCCTTCGGGGAATAAAAGGTAAAGGATTGACTTCATAACCTAACTCCGAAAAAACATAGGCAATAAGATGACTACCCTTGATAGCTTCAGCAACCATTTGGGGGGCTAAAAATAACCCTTGAAATAAGAGACGATTTTGCTCAAAAGTTGCCCCTCCACTACTACCTATACCTGGGGCAGTGAGACGACAACAGGCTTTTTCCACTAAATCTTCTTTTCCTGCCACATAACCCCCTGCCGTAACTATTGTACCACCAGGATTTTTAATTAATGATCCTGCCATTAAATCTACTCCTACCGCCGTTGGCTCAAGATTTTCGATAAATTCACCGTAACAGTTATCTACAAAACACACTGTTTCAGGATTTTGTCTCTTAACTTCCTTGACAATTCCCTCAATGTCTGCTATGCTCAAACTTGATCGCCATGAATAACCACACGATCGCTGAATTAAGACCAATTTTGTTTCAGGTTGAATAGCTGTAGTTAAACCATCCCAATCAATACCACCATCAGCAGTTAAATCTAATTCTCGATAACTTATTCCAAATTCTTGTAGTGAACCTTGTCCCTCGCTGCGTACTCCAATTACTTCTTCTAAAGTATCATAAGGATGCCCTGCTATAGCTAACATTTCATCTCCGGGTCGTAGTATTCCATATAGACAAGAAGCGATCGCATGAGTACCAGAAACAAATTGTACTCTAACAGCCGCACTTTCAGCCTGAAAAATTTGAGCGTAAACCTTGTCTAAAACTTCTCTACCTAAGTCATCATGACCATAACCAGTTACACTAGAAAAATGATGAACTCCTACTCGATTATCTCGAAAAGCAAAGAGAATTTTTTGTAAATGTTGTTTGACTTGTTGATCAATGTTAGCAAAAGTTGGTAATAGTTTTTTCTCGGCTTCTTCTATTAGTAAATCAATATTCATATCTATATTTTTTTTAAGTTTTTCTCAGTTTTGGGCAATTATTTAACTTTTGTTATCTTCTGTTGTTTTAAATAGTTATTGTTTTTTCTCGCAAAGACGCAAAGACGCAAAGTTTAGTTTACTCGTATTTATCATTATTTAAAATTAGATAGTGTAAAAAAATTTCTTCATCTACTTGTTTTACTTCTAATAATTTTAAGTTAATAGGTAACTTTAGATTTGCGAATAAATTAGGATCTAAAAAACTTAGTGCTAATTTTTTACCAATAATTAAAGGGCAAATTGTTAACCATAACTCATCAATTAAATTTTCAGCCAAAAGTGAGGATATTAATTGACTTCCTCCTAAAATTCCTATTTTTTTATAATTTAAAGCCCATAACTCTTTTAATATTTCCTGCCAATTAAGAGGATTATTACTTATAAAAAAATCTTGAAAATAATTATCTTTTTCTTGACTTTTTTGCTGATTATAATCCTTAACTTTTTCTTGCCAATTTAATAAACCTTCATTAGTAGTTAATAAACCACGAGGTAAACATTGAGAAAAAAAACGCATTTCAGGGTTAATATTACCAGACGCAGAACAAACTATATTTAACGGTTGAAAAGGTTGATTATTTGCTCGTCTTTGATTTAATAATTCAGGATTTTTGATCACTAAACTTGTACCATAGGCACGTATTGTATTTCCTCCAAAAATGATAGCATCAAGGAGAGAAATTTGTCTTTCTAAATGATCTAAATCCATTTTACTGCTAAATCTAGCAGGACTATTAGTCGCATCACTAATTTTACCATCAACACTGATGGCAATGATCGCTGTGAGATGAGGTAATTTTTCCAACACTTGTAATTGATGTTATTTGTAATTTTCCGTAGGGTGGGCATTGCCCACATTATATCTATTTAAAATTTTAAAATACTATAAAATAGTATTAATCTAAAAAAATACTATAAATAATGCCAAGTTAAGGCTAAAGTTATCATCTCATTTGGTTGCAATTTAACCATAACTTTTTCTGAATTTTCTCCTTGATTAGAGGCTAATTTATTAATATCAATCACATAACGCTGATCAAGATTCGTTTTAACCACAATATTTTGACAGTTATCAGCTAATAAAATTGATTGTAAATTATCTTCTTTTTGTTTAAATCGAAAACCTTGAGTACCAATTTCCCCTATAGTAATTTTACGAATGGTATTAATAGGAATTATTTTGCCATAACCTAATTTAGAAATTAATACCAAATTACTCTTATTTTTTACTCCTAAACAACCAATAATTTCTTCTCCATATCTTAATTTGATTCCTAAACTACCTTGGGCTGCTTTTCCCATGATCGGTATATTTTGATCTGTGATATTATAATGTAAAATTCTTCCACCGCTAGTGGCGATCGCCAATTCTTCACCTTCATTAATAGAAAAAATATATTTTAATTTATCCTTGGGCTTCAATTTAATCAGTTGAAAACCTCTGTTACCAATGCCGTCTAATTCTTTCAGGCTAACTCGTTTCAGAAAACCTCCTTGAGTTAACAACAGTAACGCCGAATTTTGCTTATCAGGATGGAGACATAGATAATTAATCGGTTGATAATTATTTTGCATAGCACTATTTGACACCAATCTTTCAATAGTCTGTTTCGTAGGAAAAGCAGGAATTTCAGCAGTAGAGATAGGATAGGCTTTGCCACTGTCAAAAAAAGCAATAATTTGTTCTTGTTTTGCAATTAATGCCTGATAAACGATTAAATCAGTAGTTTTTTTAACTATAGGGATTTTTTCAATTGCCCTTTGTGGTTGCCAATAAATTTTCCCTTTAGCAGTAATTTGTACTACTGCATCCGTTGGTAACTCTTGGGTAACTATTAAGGGTAAAGATTCTGTTTCACTGGATTTAACTATAGTTTTCTTTTCCTTCACCTTTTCCACCTCAGTAACAATAGGATAAAGGATTTTAGTACGACGATCGTCTCCAAATTTACGTTTAAAACTGCGTAATTCTTTCTTTAAGGCTTTTAATAACTCTTTTCTATCTGCTAATAATATTTGTAACTGACTAATCCTCCCTTGTAAAGTTGAAACTTCTTCCTCCAGTTTTTGCTTTTCTAACCCCGTGATGCGCCTTAAAGGCATAGCTAAAATGGAATTAGCTTGAGAGTCACTAATATTTAATTTTTCTATAAGAGTAACTTTTGCCGTACTTCCATCCGCAGAATTAGCTAAAATTTCGATCACTTTTTTTATATTTTTTAAAGCAATTAATAACCCTTCTAATAAATGCAACTTTTCTTGTTTTTCTGTTAATTCATACTTAAATTGTCTATTTAAAGTAATTTCTCTAAATTCTAAAAATTCCTCTAACATTTGTTTAAGAGATAATTGACAAGGTTTATTATTAACTAAACCCAACATAATTACCCCAAAATTACTTTGCAAAGCCGTTTGTTTATACAGTTGATTTAGGACATTTTGCGGTTGTGCTTCTTTCTTTAATTCAATTACAACTCGAATACCACTACGATCACTTTCGTCTCGAATATCAGAAATGTCGTTAATTTTACCTAAGTTAACTAATTCAGCAACTTTTTCAATCCATGCCGCCTTATTAACTTGAAAAGGTAACTCCCTCACAATAATTGCCGTTTTTTCTCGACTACGTTTTTTCTGAGATTTCAAAATTTCAATAGTGGCAACACCTCGCATCGGAATAATACCTTTACCTGTCAAATAGGCTTCTTTAATGCCAGTTATATCTATAATCTCCCCCCCTGTGGGAAAATCAGGACCAGGTATCAACTCTAATAACTTATCATCCTTTAAATCTGGTTGATCAATCAAGGCAATTAAACCGTCAATAATTTCGTTTAAATTATGAGGTGGTATATTTGTGGCCATACCTACTGCGATACCAGAACAACCATTTAACAGTAAAATAGGCAATTTAGCTGGTAAAACAACAGGCTCTTGTTGAGAATTATCAAAATTACTGGTAAAATCTACCGTTGACTCGTTAACTTCCTCCAACATTGACTTAATGGAACTGCCCGCCAATCTAGTTTCAGTATAACGCATTGCTGCCGAAGGATCATTATCTACACTGACAAAATTACCATGACCTGATAATAAAGGATAACGACTAGAAAAATCTTGTACCAAGCGTACCATCGCATCATATACGGCTTGATCTCCGTGAGGATGATATTTTCCTAATACATCTCCTACTACCCTAGCACACTTTCTAAAAGGTCGATCAGGACTTAACCCTAATTCATACATAGCATATAAAATTCGCCTATGAACAGGTTTTAAACCGTCTCTGACATCAGGCAAAGCACGACCTACAATAACACTCATGGCATATTCCAAGTATGATCGCTCCATTTCAGTATGTAACGCAATAGGAATAATTTGACCTTGACTTAATAAATTTAATTGTTGTACCATGAGTATTATTACTTAATCTTAATAAACTAACGTAATGAGCTATGTTTTAGAGATTAGCAAAGAAGTTGGTCTTTCTGAATTATTTTTTTTGTAAATTTTTTCTTAATTGTACTTATTATTTATAAAGGGCGATCACATTTTTGTTGGTCTTATTCAACCTTAAAACCTAAAAAGTGATATTATGGATCTTTGCGACTAATAATTGCAGACAAAAATTATAGCTAACAAAATATAATTAAAGGGTTGAGTAAGCGCGGAAATAGCATGAATCATCAACAAGAAAGACAGTTCGACTACGTTAAAATTGGCATCGCATCCCCTGAACGTATTCGTGAATGGGGACAAAGAACACTACCTAACGGCATTGTGGTAGGTGAAGTTACCACTCCAGAAACCATTAACTATCGTACCCTAAAACCAGAAATGGACGGGTTATTCTGTGAAAAAATTTTTGGTCCTTCTAAAGATTGGGAATGTTGGTGTGGGAAATATAAAAGAGTACGTCATAGAGGGATTGTCTGTGAGCGTTGTGGTGTAGAAGTAACGGAGTCGAGAGTTCGTCGTCATCGCATGGGTTATATTAAATTAGCGGCACCAGTAACTCATGTTTGGTACTTGAAAGGTATTCCCAGTTATTTGAGCATTTTGTTAGATATGCCTTTGAGGGATGTTGAACAAGTAGTTTATTTTAACTCCCATGTAGTTCTTGACCCAGGCAATGCTACTAACTTGAGTTATCGTCAATTACTATCAGAAGATCAGTGGATGGAAATTGAAGAACAAATCTATGCAGAAGACTCAGAGTTAGAAGGCATTGAAGTTGGTATTGGTGCTGAAGCCGTTGAGCGTCTTTTACAAGAAATACAACTTGAAGAAGAAGCCGAAAAATTAAGGGAAGAAATTGTTAATAGTAAAGGGCAAAAAAGAGCAAAATTAATTAAAAGATTACGCTTAATTGATAATTTTATCGCTACGGGTTCTAAACCAGAATGGATGGTTTTAAGTGTTATTCCTGTGATCCCACCTGATTTACGTCCGATGGTACAATTAGATGGTGGACGTTTTGCTACTTCAGATCTTAACGATTTATACCGTCGTGTAATTAACAGAAATAATCGTTTAAATCGTTTACAAGAAATTCTCGCCCCTGAAATTATTATCCGTAATGAAAAGCGGATGTTACAAGAAGCTGTTGATGCTTTAATTGATAATGGTAGAAGAGGGCGTACCGTAGTTGGTGGAAATAGTCGCCCCTTGAAATCTTTATCAGATATTATCGAAGGTAAACAAGGGCGTTTTCGTCAAAACTTACTGGGTAAACGTGTTGATTACTCTGGACGTTCGGTTATTGTAGTCGGACCAAATTTACAAATATATCAATGTGGTTTACCTAGAGAAATGGCCATCGAACTTTTCCAACCTTTTGTCATTAACCGTTTAATTCGTTTAGGTATCGTTAATAACATCAAAGCGGCGAAGAAAATGATCCAAAAAGCTGATCCTAGTATTTGGAAAGTATTAGAAGAAGTTATCGCAGGCCACCCCGTCTTATTAAACCGTGCGCCTACCCTACACCGTCTTGGTATTCAGGCTTTTGAACCCGTATTAGTAGAAGGACGAGCTATACAATTACATCCTTTAGTATGTCCTCCTTTTAACGCTGACTTTGACGGAGACCAAATGGCTGTACACGTTCCTCTTTCAATTGAAGCACAATCAGAAGCTCGTTTATTGATGATGGCTTGTCATAATATCCTTTCTCCTGCCACAGGAAAACCGATTATTGCACCTTCTCAAGATATGGTTTTAGGTTGTTATTATTTAACCGCCGAAAATCCCAAAGCAACCAAAGGAGCAGGTAACTACTATAGTAATCTTGATGATGCTTTACGAGCTTATGAACAAAAACTTGTAGATTTACACGCTTATATATGGGTACGTTTTGAAGGTGAAGTACAAACAGGGAAAGGAGATAATATACTTGAAAAAGAGGAAACTTTAAGCGATGGTAGTGTTTGGAAATATTATCAAGGGCGTAAAGTGCGCGAAACCGCTGAAGGTGAACAAATTGCTCAATATATATACACTACACCCGGACGCATTATCTATAATAAAACCATTATTGAGGCGTTAGATTTCGATTTAGCTTATTAGGAATGGGAAGTGAGGAATAAGTAATAAGTAATACTTAGATTCAGCACAGGAATTCAAAACCCCAGTAAAATAAATTTTCCAGCTAATGAATAATAGTTAATAATTTCTAATTTCTAATTCCTAATTGCTAATTATTATGTTGATTCCACTCAAACAAGAAGCTATTAAAGACTTGATTCCTGCTATCGCTACGGGAAGTCAATATAGTCACTATTGGGCGAATTTATCCACCTTATTAAAAAATTTATTTATTTCCCTTGTGGGAGTGTTATTTTTTTGGTTATTAGGATCTTTTTTTGGCAGATCAGGGGATAATGTATCCTTAATCTTTAGAGTGATTATGGGTTTATATTGGCTTTGGAGTCCGATATATTGGGCAAGTGTTCGAAATGGGAAATTTCGTCGTTATCGTTATATTAGTTTTTGGCGTGGTAAGGTTTTAGATGTTTATTTGACAGAAGAATTAATTAATCAAGAATCAGCCATTGATAAGTTAGGTAGGGCTATTATTGTAGAAAATCGTCGTAAATTATTTAATATTGAAATAGGTGATAAAACTGGATTTCGTGCCACCATTACCACCCCAAGACAAAGAATTCATAAAGTAGTTAATCGAGGACAAGCAGTAGAAGGATTATTATTATCCAATGATCCTGATTTTATCAGTATCGTACAAATTACTGATGTTTATATTCCCCGTCATAAACTTTGGTTAGGAGAGTATCCTTATATTCGCCGGGATATTTTCTTAGATTTAAGATTACAATTAATGAAAATTTATGGGCGTTAAGAAAGTATTATAAAATTAGTTTATTTACGACTCACTTATTGTTTTAAAATTAATCTATTTCGTTATTAATTATGAATATAAAATTTAAAAAAATATGGCAATGGCTAGGATTTAGTTTGATAACTATTGCTCTAATAATTACTACTCATAATGTCGCTTTTGCTGATATTCCGCCAAGTTATAAAAATTTAAAATATCCCCCTTTACCTGAAATTAAATTACCAGAATATGAGCGTTATCAACTCAGTAATGGCATGGTAATTTATTTGATGGAAGATCGAAGATTACCTTTAATTAGTGGTAATGCTATCATTCGCACCGGTACAAGATTTGATCCTTCCTCTCAAGTTGGTTTAGGAGATTTAACCGGGGATTTAATCCGTCTTGGAGGCACAAAAAATCATACTCCTGAACAATTAAACTCTATTTTAGAACAAAAAGCCTCTGCTATTGAAACCTCCATTGACACTGCTTCAGGTAGTGCTAGTTTTACCTCTCTCAGTTATGATTTAGATACCGTTTTTTCTCTTTTTGCTGAAGTTTTACAAAATCCCATATTTGATGAGCAACAATTTAACTTACAATTAACTAAATATCAAGGTGCGATCGCCAGAAGAAATGATGATCCCGGACAAATAGCCGGTCGAGAATTTGCTAAATTAATTTATGGTGATAATAGCCCTTATGCCAATACTATTGAATATAAAACGTTAAATAATATTAGTCGTGAAGATTTAGTTAAATTTTATAGTAATTATATTCGTCCTGAAAATATTATCTTAGGAATAGTAGGAGATTTTGACAGAACACAAATGAAGTCATTAATCGCAAAAACCTTTGGAAATTGGCAAGTAAAAAATCCTTATTCTCCTGCAGAAATTACTTCTGTTAAACAAGAAAAAATAGGCGGAATTTATATCGTTGATCAACCTCAATTAACTCAAAGTAATATTTTATTAGGTCATTTAAGCGGTAAATTAGATGATCCTAATTATGGCACTTTAAGCGTTATTAACGGTATTTTAAACGGTTTTGGCGGTAGATTATACAATGAAATTCGCTCAACTCAAGGCTTGGCTTATTCAGTGTATGGTGTCTGGAGGGGTAATTATGATTATCCCGGAGTCTTTGTGGCGGGAGGGCAAACAAAAAGTGAAACTACTGCCCAATTTATCACCTCCATGATAGCTGAAATTGAGCGTTTACGGACACAACCTATTACTGAGGAAGAGTTAAACTATGCCAAAGATTCAATCCTAAATTCTTTTGTATTTCAATTTCAAGATCCTTCTCAAACTCTATCCCGTTTAATGACTTACGAATATTTTGGCTATCCTAATGACTTTATTTTTAAATATCAAAAGGCGGTCAAAAATACCACCATTGAGGATGTATTAAGAGTTGCACAAGAATATTTACACCCTGAGAAAATAGTAACTTTAGTGGTAGGAAATAAAGAAGTTGTCAAACAAGATTTAGCTAATCTTCACCAAAAAATTATCAGTGTTGATGTAACAATTCCTGAATTTTCCAGTTAGCAAATTTAACTTATCGTCAAGTTTATTATAAATATAATTTTAGCTAACTATAATGATACTAAATAAAGTAGTAAAGCATATTCAATAAATCTCTTATTTTTTGATCTCCCAAAATGGTTAAATAAAAATAGTACAAAAGAGTTTTAGAGAATTAAAATTATGTCTCAATCTTTATTAGCTGATGCTAGTGTTAGATTAGAACAGGCATTGAAATATGTATCAATTTCTGAGGATGCTAGTGAAAGACTCAAATATCCTAAAGCTAGTCTCAGTGTTTCAATTCCCGTGCGTATGGATGACGGTTCATTACGGATTTTTCAAGGTTATCGAGTAAGATATGATGATACTAGAGGACCAGGTAAAGGTGGAGTTCGTTATCATCCTTCTGTATCTCTCGATGAGGTACAATCCTTAGCTTTTTGGATGACTTTTAAATGTGCTTTATTGAATCTTCCCTTTGGTGGTGCAAAAGGTGGTATTACTGTTAACCCCAAAGAATTATCTAAAGCAGAATTAGAAAGATTAAGCCGAGGTTACATTGAGGCGATCGCCGATTTTATTGGTCCTGATATAGATATTTTAGCACCTGATGTTTATACTAATGAGATGATTATGGGTTGGATGATGGATCAATATAGCATCATTCGTCGTCGCATTTCTCCCGGGGTTGTCACAGGTAAACCTTTAACGATGGGAGGAAGTCAAGGTAGGGATATAGCAACTGCGACAGGAGCGTTTCACGTTATTAATACAATCTTGCCTAAATTTGGACAAATCAAAGAAAAAACTACGATCGCAGTACAAGGGTTCGGTAATGCAGGAGCAGAAATTGCAGAATTGTTACATAAAGCTGGTTATAAAGTCGTTGCCGTCAGTGACTCTCAAGGAGGTATTTATGCCGTACAAGGTTTAGATATACCTAGTATTCGTCAATATAAACTAAATCATCCCACCGTTACAGGAGTTTATTGTAAAGATAGCGTTTGTAATATTATTGAGCATGAAGTTATTACTAATGAACAATTATTAACCCTTGATGTCGATGTCTTAATTCCTGCGGCTTTAGAAAAACAAATTACAGAAAAAAATGCCTCTGAGGTTAAGGCAAAATTTATTTTTGAAGTCGCAAATGGTCCGATTACATCTTCCGCCGATGCTATTTTAGATGCTAAAGGTATTCATGTTTTCCCTGATATTTTAGTTAATGCCGGAGGAGTTACCGTTAGTTATTTAGAATGGGTACAAAATCGTAACGGTTTATATTGGAGTTTAACGGAAGTTCAAGAAAGATTAAAAGTAAGAATGATTGAGGAAACGGAAGCAGTTTGGCGTATTTCTCAAGAATTTGCCGTTAATATGCGTACTTCTGCTTATATTCACGCTCTTCATCGTTTAAATGAGGCAATGTCAGCAAAAGGCACAAGAGACTATTATCGGGCTGTAAGCCATTAGGAATGAAGAATCAGGAATCAGGAATAAGTAAGCGGGCAAATTTATCTTGATCGATTTCTAAGAGTGCGTACTGCGTAGCCGATCCCTTCGTAATCCTTTTTTGAGAGGCTCGATGGGTTTTTCAGAGTTTGATCAATTTTTTCAGGATGACTGAGTAATAACTAAACAATAATATGCCATGATTTATTCAACATAATTGTAACTTTATAAAATATTATTAAATTTTGCATAAATTCAGAAAATGCTACTGATAATTAGATAGAAGGAAAAATTATCACAGTGTTTTCACACTCTACCCCATGGAAAAACCACAATCCCCAGATATTCAAGCGCAACTAAACCAAGCCAGAGAAAATCTGCAAAGGTTAGGTAATGCCGTTAGCGAATTAGTTAACTTATCCCCCGATGTTTTCGGTGATGAAGCCATTAAAACTCGTTTACAGGATTTTCAACAAGCTTACGAAGAAGCCACCCAACGCCTTGCTAATCCTACCTTTCGCATCGCTACCATTGGCACGACTTCTTCGGGTAAATCTACCATCGTCAATGCCTTAATGGGGCGTAGAATTGCCCCCATCGAAGCAGGAGAAATGAGTGGCGGAGTGCTAACTTTAACCCATTCCCACGAAAGAAAATTAGTCATCGAAGCCACAGAAGAATCCGTCTGGGAAACGGGAGAATGGACAAATATAAGCGATAATGATCTTTATAGTCGCATTCAAATGGCTATGCACAGCTATCATGAAGCAAGGAAAAAGAAAGAATATATCGCTCCTCAAATAACCGCCCATATTCCTTTACTTCCTGCCTGTGATGCTAGTTTATCGGGATTACCAGAGGGGATTAATGTTGAGTTTTTGGACTTACCCGGACTTAAATCGGTACAAGATAAAACAAATTTAGCGATTCTTCAGCCTTTGGTGGGTAGAGCTTTTAGTTTAGTTGCCTTAGATTATATGCGGGTAGATGAGCAACACCGTCAAAAGTTATTAACGGAATTAAAAAAAGTCGTTGAATATCTACAAGGGCGCACGGATTCCATGATTTTTATTTTAAACCGAGTTGATCAAAGGGGAGCAGATGATAAACCTCTTGATGAGCGTTTACAACAGTTAAAAATGGAAATTCAAGAGCACTTAAATCTTCCATCATTGCCTGATATTATCCCTTTCAATGCCCGTCTGTTATATTATGCTCAATGTGCATGGGGTACAAATCTTTTACATACTAGCTCTAATGTTACCCCAGAAGTTCGTTTGCAATTACTTAAATCACTTTTTAAAGATTGTGCTAATTTTATTGAGGAAAAAATAGACGTTAATTTTAATAATTTTTCAATCAAATTTTGGACTATTTCGTCTGTTAAATATTTAGCCGATTTAATATTGGCTTGTCAATTTTATTATGACTTGGATGATTGGTTGAGTGATATAAAAAAATCTGTCAAAAGAAATGGAAAAATTGATGATGAAACAATGCAACAACTATCAATTTATACTATTAATTGGAGCGGTGGTGAAGCCTTATGGGAATGTATCAGGTTAAGATTAAAAGAATCTTTTTCTTCTGTAGTTATCGTGCCAATTTTAAAACCTGTTTTTGATAACCTTGATAGTTTAATCTCACAAGTAAGTATTCTAACAGAAATACGTCAACTTCAAGATAAAAAGAAAATCAAATCTGCTAAAACAAATCTTGCTAAAATTCGAGATTCCATAAAAATTAATGTAGAAAATTTAGAAAAAAGTAATAGAGAAATTACTAACTCTTTTCTGGAGATTATAAAAAATCCACAGCTTCAATC
>NZ_VRZC01000199.1 GCF_016743215.1 Geminocystis sp. GBBB08 | reverse complement strand
CAAAGTAAAACATTTTTTGGTTTAAAAGATTTAGATTTTACCCATAATTTAAAACAAAAAAAGAATATAGAAAAAGAAAAAATTTTTAATTAAAAAAAAACTACACAAAATATTAAAAAAAAAAAAAAAAATATTTTCAAAAAATGAGCCGAGATAGAAGTTTAAAATCTTTAAAAATTTTTGGGGGGAGGATATTAAACCGCCGTTAATTTAAGTGGATTAAATTTGAGTAGTGCTAACTTTTCTTCTGGGAATCTTCGGGGGGCAGATTTAACGGATACTGACTTAAGTGAAGCTAATTTACAGTATATTAAACTTAATGGTGCTGACTTAAGTGGTGCTTATTTAGAAGGTGCAAATTTACAAAATGCTAGTTTACAAAATGCTAGTTTAGCTTTAGCTAATGTTATCGGTGCAAATTTAAGTAATGCTAATTTAACTAATACTAATTTACAAAATACCAGTCTAAGTAAAATTAACGTTAAAGGCACTATTTTTAGTAATAATTTAGGTTTAGATAAAGATAAAAAACAAGAGTTAATTAAAGAGGGAGCAATTTTTCTTTAATGTATCTAGTTGAGATTCCTTAATCTTAATATTATTTTTCTTTAGTTTCCTTAACCTTCTTAAAAAAAGAAACCTCAAGACGCAAAAAGTTTGATTAAATAATTGTGCGATTTTTATTTCCTATTTTAAATCACCTATTCCTCAACATTATCAATTAATTTCGGAACTTTTTAAATAGTCTGAGCATCTTAAATAACTATAACTCTTAATAAAACAATTTTTTAAGAATAAATTATGTTAAAATCTAACGGTTTGATTACTATAGTCAACTTGTGTTTTTTTAGTTTTTCTATCCCTCTTTTTACTTCTAAATCTTTTGCACAATCTCCTAAACCATTTAATCAACAACAATGTATTCAAGGTTTTGTCAAAGAAGGCTTAAAACCTGAAGAAGCCGCCGTGTGGTGTAATTATACCCAACAATGTTTAGTGCGATCGCAAAAAGAAGGATTAACAGCTGAAGCAGCGAAAACTGTCTGTGATTGCAGTATCAAAGAATTTAGGAAACGTTATACTACTGAAAAATTTAGAGAAATTAGTAAACAGGCAGATACTAACGCCAAAATAGGAAGGCAATTACGAGAAGTAGGAGAAAAATGTTTTGAAGATATTTTATTTGAATAATTCAGGTTATTAAACAGGAATAATGAATATAGCAATCCTATTTGATTTGTGGCATTTTCGTTGGGAAAAATTTAGAATTTAGAATTTAGAATTTAGAATTTAGAAATGACTTGAGTTTGAGAGTTATTAACTACTATTTAATTTACCACAACCTATTTAGGATTGCTATAGTGGATAGTGGTTCAATAATAGTTAATTAGTACAAAGTAATAGTTAATTTTTAATTTTTCAATTGCTCATTTTCAATTGCTCATTTTTAATTCCTCATTCTTAATTCCTCATTCTTAATTCCTCATTCTTAATTCCTCATTCTTATTCCACTGCTTGGCGATAAGGCTCAACCGCATCTGTGTAATCAATTGGCAACACTGCACAGATATTTTCATGAGGGCGAGGAATAATTACCCATGATTCAAGAGTAGCACCTTCAACTTTTTCCACTGCTTCAATTCCTGCCGCCATAGCAGTTTTAACCTCAGAAACATCTCCTCTAATGTTAACATTGAAACGAGCGCTACCTACACGAATATAACCAACTAAGGTTACTCTACCAGCTTTAACCATAGCATCGGAAGCGGCTAAAATACCTGGAAATCCTTTTGTCTCTAAAGATCCTACTGCTGCTTGGGAAGGCATAAAAAATTCTCCTTGGATAAAAATTAAATAAAAATAAACTTAATTGATGAAATGATAAAATTATGAAATTATGATCTAAAACTGTTGTTTTTTTTACAGAATTATTCACAATTAAGAAATAAAATTATGAACGATAAGGTAGAGAAGTTTCTGTATATTCGATAGGTAAAACATCTACCACATTAGGGGGTGGATTAGGGACTATATAATGGGTTTGAACGACACCACCAAAAACATTACCAGCCTCTCTAATACCTTCTTTCATAGCTCTTTTAACTTCAGAAACTGGGCCTCTAATGGCGATCACAAAATCACCTTTTTCCGCTTTATCAAAATAAACTAGAGTGACACGGGCGGCTTTTACCATAGTATCGGCGGCGGCGAGAATAGAGGGAAACCCTAAAGTTTGAATAACTCCTACTGCTTCAGGCATTGGTTATAAAAAAAATAAGTAACAGGAAGACTTAATCTTATCTTGATGTTTTTTTAGCAAATAGCTAATGAATAAACATTTTGATTTGATTTTTCTGAGGCTAATTTTACCATCTCTTGGTTAATAATTAAAGGATTGTTCAGTTTTAAATTATTGATGAAAGATAATGAGAAAACTAATAGATAATTTTTATGGTTAATTGTTCAATGTCCTTTATGATTAAATACGGCATATCTGTAACAATCCTATTGGGAATGATGAGAAGACAAACATTTTATTATTTATTTAACAAAGGGCTTAAACATGAATGCCAAAGTAATTATTTTGATAACTTGAAAATTCTCATCAATGATTTAGGATTGCTATATTAAAATTTAAACTTGATATTTAAACTATGAAAATTTTAATTACTGGAGGCGGTGGGTATATTGGTTCAGTATTAACACCTGTCTTACTAAATAAAGGTTATGAAGTGACAGTGGTTGATAACTTCATGTTTCGTCAAAATAGTCTTGCCGAATGTTGTCAATACGATACTTTTAAAGTGGTGAGGGGGGATTGTCGAGAGGAAAGTTTAATGAAAGACTTAGTTAAATCTGCTGATGTGATTATTCCTTTAGCCGCGTTAGTAGGCGCACCATTATGTGAGAGAGATAAAATTGCTACGGAGACAACTAATCGAGATGCTATTAAAATGTTATGCCGTTTAGCAAGTATTGAGCAAAGGTTTTTAGTGCCGATTACCAATAGTGGTTATGGCATTGGAGAAAAGGGTAAAATGTGTACAGAAGAAAGCCCATTACGCCCGATTTCTGCTTATGGTGTTACTAAAGTAGAAGCCGAAAAAGCTATTTTAGAAAGAGAAAACAGTATTAGTTTCCGCTTGGCTACGGTTTTCGGAATGTCTCCTCGTATGAGAGTGGATTTACTTGTCAATGATTTTGTTTATCGTGCCGTAACTGATAGAACTGTGGTAGTATTTGAAGGACATTTTAAGCGGAATTATATTCATATCCGTGACGTGGTGAAAGTATTTTTACACGGTTTGGATAACTTTGAAACCATGAAAGGCAAACCTTATAACGTAGGGTTAGAAGATGCTAACTTGTCAAAATTAGAGTTATGTGCCGAAATTCAGAAACAAATCCCTAATTTCTATTATATTGAAGCACCAATTGGGGAAGATCCAGATAAAAGAGATTATATAGTTTCTAACGCCAGAATTTTAAGTACTGGTTTTACTCCTGATTGGACATTAGCTAGGGGGATTCAAGAATTAATCAAAGGCTACACTATTCTTCGCAATACTATTTACTCTAACGTATAAATAAATGAGGAATGAGGAATTAAGAATTGTGGAATAAGCATTTTGCCTCTCTTCTCCTCCTCCCCTTCTTTTCTCCTTATTTAGAGCATTTTTTGTTACAAAAATCATGACATCACGCAACCTCTATTTTCTCTTTCCTGAAATGAATATCCATAGCGGTGGACATATTGCTCAACTGAAATTTATGGCCATCGCACAATCTCTTTTTAATGTTCAACCTGTTACTTATAAGAAACAAGAAAAGGATATTTTGTTTTTAGATGAAATTATCAGAGATATTAAAGATATTAGTGCGGCTAATAATATTTATATTATTCATTGGGGACCTCATATTCAAGAACTCTTAACAAAACTTAAGAATCAAAATGTAGTTTATTTTGCTCATAGTACGGGGTATAAAGTAAAAATTCCGTCAAAAGTGCCGATAATTAGCGTAAGTAAGCATTCTCAAGCCTATTGGGGAAGATATGCCCCAAATAACTTAATTTTTTACCTTCCTAATGAGATTTCCGACAAATATCATAACCAAAAACAGGAAAGAAAAATTGATGTATTAGTACAGAAACGCAAATCGTCAAAATACTTGATAGAAGAACTTGTACCAGCGTTAAATCCTCATTGTAATTTAACTTTAATTGATTATTGGGTAGAAGATTTAGCGACAATTTTTAACCAAACAAAAGTCTATCTTTATGACTCAACAGAATACTGGGTACAAGCAAAAGCTAGTGAAGGTTTCGGATTGCCTCCTTTAGAAGCAATGGCTTGTGGATGTACAATTTTTTCCAGTATTAATGATGCTTTATCAGATTATTTAGATCCTAGTTTTAATTGTTATAAATTGCGGGTTTATTCTAAAGAATATGATGTCCAAAGAATTTTATCGGCAGTAGAAAATTGGCAAGAAAATGATAATATTGATACAGTTAATAATTATCGTTTATCTTTAATTAAAGAGCGTATAGTAAGAATATTTGAGGAAATTAATAACTTTTTTGATCATCAACAATCTTTCTATGAAAATATACCACCAATTATTAAAAATAAACCTTTTTCTTTTGATAAAATTATAAAAAAAATAAGCTCATTTTTCTAAACTTGTTCGTAGTTTGGGCTTTAGCCCTAATAAAAAAATAAGGAAAAAATGACTAAAGTCATTACTACAAACTATTAATTATTTAATTATCCGATGATAAATTCTGAGAGAAAAAATTTGATCGCTGTTATTTTAGCAGGAGGATTTGGCACTAGAGTTAAACATTTATTACCTAATATACCTAAACCGATGGCAGAGGTAGCAAATAAACCTTTTCTTGAGTGGATTATTAACTATTTGCATCAACAAAATATTGATAATTTTATTATTTCAACTGGTTATTTAGGTGATATTATTGAATCTTATTTTACTAAGCAAAATCTTGAAAATATTACTATAAATTGTTATCAAGAAAGTGAACCTTTAGGCACGGCAGGAGGTTTTATTAATGCTGTAAATTTATCAAATCAACAAACTTTTTCATGGTTAATAACTAACGGTGATTCTCTCATTTTTACCGACTTAAAATCTTTGTACAATTCCTTAGAAAATCAAGATGTTGAGGGGGTTATTTTAGGGTTATCTTTACCTGATGCTTCTCGTTATGGTTCGTTAAAATATGATGATGATTATAATTTAATTAGTTTTGCTGAAAAACAACAAGGAAAAGGTGTTATTAATGCGGGGGTTTATTTATTTAAACACTCAGTTATTAATAAATTTCCCGATAAAAAACCTCTTAGTTTTGAATATGATGTTTTTCCTGAATTGCTCAATCAAGGTTGTAAAATAAAAGTACATATAACTGAAGCATCTTTTTTAGATATTGGCACACCGGAAACTCTCATTCAAGCTGAAGATTTTATCTTAAATAATTTTAAAATTAATAATTGATAAGTAAGTACGCAAAATTAATCGATGCCCTTTGTTTTTCTCAAATCTATGATAACAAGGAATTTAAATCCCTTGCCTTCCGCCTATATACAATTAATTTTGCACTGGTACTTAATAATTAGAAAAATTTAGAAAAAATATGATTAATATAGATACTATCAAAAATTCTGTTGCTTTAATTGATAGAAGTAATTGGGGTTTATTAAAAATAACAGGAGATGATAGACTTCGTTTTTTGCATAATCAAACAACTAATAATATTCAAGGTTTAAAAGTAGGAGAAGGATGTGATACAGTTTTTGTTAATTCCACCGGTAGAAATATTGATTTAGTTAGTGCTTATATTCAAGAAAATCAAGTTTTATTATTAGTATATCCCGAACAAAATAAAAAGTTATATGATTGGATGGATCGTTATATTTTTCCTTTTGATAAAGTAGGGATAATAGATATAACTAATGATTATAAAATTTTTACTTTAATCGGTGAAAAAAGTTTAGATTTATTATCAGAATGGGTTAATATTGATTTTTTGAAATCAGCTGAATTTACCCATAAAATT
>NZ_VRZC01000198.1 GCF_016743215.1 Geminocystis sp. GBBB08 | reverse complement strand
AAAGGTTCAAAAAAGAGGATAAATGCAGACGTAAATGGTTCCTATAATATAATGAGAAAAGTAATCCCAACAGTCTTTGACTCAGGGATAGAGGGCGTTGTAGTTCGTCCAGTTAGGATAACTCCTAATCAAGCTAAAAATTAGTCGATGTTATATTTGACTATATTTTTAGTAACTATCTAAAAATAAACTAATTTAAAATAAGAATGAAACATAAAAAATATAACTCTTCATTCCTCATTCCTCATTCCTCATTCCTCATTCCTCATTCCTAATGGTTATTTTTCCTCGCCGAAATAAACGGATAATGCTTCAGAAACAATCTGATTCATCGCTTTTTTTTGCCCAGAGGCAGTTATTTTTAATTTTTGATACCATTGTTCATTAACGCTGATACGATGCTCATTACGTTTTTTACGAGGTTGTTTTTCGACTTTTTTCATCACTTTTTTCTTACTAGGTTTATATTTATCAGCGAATTCTTGTAAAGCAGTAAAACCAACACGATTACAAAAATCACCAAAAGTCTCATGATCTTGTTTGTTGTCACGGAAAAACACGAGTAAAGGTTCTAAAAATGTCTCTAGGTTAGCTATATTTAATTTATCTACATAAACTCTAGCTAAACGGGTTTGATTAGGGCAACCTCCAAGCCATATTTGATAAACATTTGGAGAATCTCCCACAAAACCTAATTCTGCCATATAAGGGCGAGCGCAACCGTTAGGGCATCCTGTCATCCGTATTACTATATTTTCTTCTTGAATACCTACTTTAGCTAATAATACGTCTATTCTTTTGACAATACTTGGTAAAATTCGCTCAGATTCTGTGGTAGCTAAACCGCAAGTTGGTAATGCAGGACAAGCCATAGAATAACGAGTAAGATGATTAACATTATCAGGGTTAATTTCTACGCCGTGATTAGTAAATATTTGGTTTATATCTTCTTGCCATTCAGGATCAATTTCATAGAGAATAATGTTATGATTAGCGGTTAAACGAGTTGGTAATTCGTACTTTTCAATAACTTTTTTCAAAGCCTCTTTTAGTTTAAATTCACCTTCATTTTTTACTCGTCCATTTTCCACAGAAATCCCAATAAATAGTTTACCGTCTCCTTGTTCATGCCATCCTAAATAGTCTTCATATTTCCATTCTGGCAATGGTTTAAAAGCCTCTAATTTTTTCCCTAAAAACTCTTCCACTTTAGCGGTAAATTTTTCTACTCCCCAATCATTGATCAAGTATTTCATCCGAGCATGTCTTCTGTCAGTGCGATCACCATAATCTCGTTGAGTAGCCACTATTGCCTTAACTAAATCCAAAACATCCTCTTTAGTCACATAACCAATTTCGTCAGCAGTACGAGCAAAAGTCTCCTCTTTACGGTGAGTGCGCCCTAAACCGCCTCCTGCTAGAATATTAAATCCTTGTAATTTTCCTTTATGATCAACAATAACCACTAAACTTAGATCATGGGTATAAACATCAATGGAGTTATCACCGGGTACAGTTACAGAACATTTGAACTTACGAGGCATATAATGAGTGCCATAAATAGGCTCGTCAGAATCACTGAAATTACTACCATTAATGCTTTTTTGACGGGCGGCTTTAACTTCGGGTGCTTCTTGTGCGGTAATAGCTTTTTCACCATCTAACCAAATTTCGTAATATGCACCAGTTTGAGGTGCTAATAAATCAGCAATTTTCTCCGCATATTCCCACGCATATTGATAGTCAGGGCGATTTTTATAGGGTGCAGGAGGTGCCATGACGTTACGGTTAATATCACCACAAGCTCCTAAAGTTGATCCCATACTTTTGACAATACTAGCAATTACGGTCTTAAGATTCTTTTTGAGGATACCGTGAATTTGATAACCCTGTCTTGTTGTGACTCGTAATGTCTGATTACCATATTCCTCCGACAAATTTTCGAGGGTGAGATAAAGTTCAGAAGGAATAAAACCCCCAGGGTTACGGGTACGCAACATGAATTGATAATCTTTTTCTTGTCCTTTGATTCGATTATCTCGGTTATCTTGTTGATATGAGCCGTGAAATTTGAGAATTTGAATACCGTCTTCGCTAAAATGGGTGGTATCTTGTTGTAACTCTGTGGCGATCGGCTCTCGTAAAAAATTACTACGTTCTTTTATGCCTTCTACTTTTGAGCTTTTTTTCTGAATGGTTGTACTTTCTGTCATGATATTTTTTTGAAGTTTGATTCTTTTTCTATTTTACTGCGATCGCTCGCTTATTAATAATAAGAAATAAGAAATAAGGAATAAATAGTAACAAAGGGTTTAAACCCCTTGCATTGTCTTGCATTGCCTCTATACAATTAATTTTGCCTGAGTACTTAGAAAATAGGGTTTTGATGTTCTAAATTAGGTTGTACTTTAATCCGAATTAAAACACAAGTAAGATTGTCATGACCGTTAACATGATTACCCAGATCGATAATTTGGCTAATTCCTTCCTCAAGGTTAGCTTTAGAACTAATTAGAGGTAAGAGTGCATTTTCCCAATGAGTTTCTAATAATTCATTGTCACATAATCCATCAGAACACATAAGTAACAAAGTATCTTCTTTGATGTCTAAATACTTAATATCAGGATGTACAAAATTATCATCTCTTGGTCCTAATGCTTGAGTTAATTGATAAGCATCAGGTCTAGCAAAAGCGATTTCTGATTCTATGCCATGTTTTATTTCTGATTGTGCAACGGAATGATCTGTAGTTAATTGCTCTAATCCCCATTTTCGGGTAACTCTATAAATGCGACTATCTCCCACATGGGCGATGGCAACTTTTGTCCCTTGTACGAGAGCAAGAACTAAAGTTGTACCCATTCTACCTGAGCCTATTTGTCCTTTTTCGATATTAGCAGAGTAGATTGCTTGATTAGCTTGAAGAATTCCTTCTTTAATAATTTCACTTTCGGGAAGTTCATCATTCCAATGATCTTGAAAATAGCGATAAAGATTCTTTACAGCCATAGCACTAGCAACTTCTCCTGCTGCATGACCCCCCATACCGTCACACACGATAAATAAGCCTTTAGCATCATAGTAAACACCTTGAGGACTTTCTTTTTTTCTAATATTGGTATCAATGGCAAAACAATCTTCGTTATGGGCTCTTTTTCTACCAATATCACTTGCTCCTACATTTGCAAGACTTAATAATCTCATGGGTAATACAACTGTAGGCTGATCATCTCCGTCAGGATTATTAATTTGGGTCGCTTCTTGATCTTCTGGTTCTTCGTAATCGAATTGATTGACTAAGTTATTTAATTCTTCTTCTCCAGGAATAAAAATTACTTCCTCTCCAATTTCTTTTTCTTGTTGTTCTAAAATCGACTCTATTTCGATTTCTTGAATGATGACTTGTAACTCTGAACGTAACTGTTTAATATCATCAATATCTCCTGATTCAATTTTGATCATCAAATCCGTAATAATTGATTGATAATCTTCTTTTAAATCTACTAATAGATGAGCCCATGTTTCGACTAGCTGTCTTAATAAGGGTGGGTCTTGAGGATTATCTAAGTAAATTTTATCAAGAATTAATGTACCATTCTCTGTTACTTTTAAATTATCTAATCTTAATAATGTTTCACAACATTCAACTTTAATAAAACTTTTCCATAGTTTCGAGATTTTTTGTAAATATGTTAACATTTGGTGAGCTTCCAACTGCGTACTTTCTAAATATTCTTTTAGTGTTTGAGATGTCGCAATTTTACCAATGATTACCAATTCCTGATGATGAGTTAAATCTTGCCACCCGTCAAATAAATCGGGTACGGTAGGATTATATTCCGTTAAGGTGAGATAGGTGAAGGCTAAGTCTGGTATCCCCACTGATTGTAAACTTTCACGATCAAAATTCTCGACTAAATCTAAATTTTCATCTAAAATTCCTCTTTGTTCTGGTTTAAGGTCTTTTACTTCTATGGAAAAAAACTGGCGATCGCCAATAATGGCAAAAGGAGATAAAGGAGTCTGAGGAGTTGTTAAAACATATCGAGGGGTAGAATCCTCCTCGGGGTTAAGAATAAAAGGAAGATGGGGTAATTGAGAAACTGGACAACTAATAATACATTGATAAATTTGTGAAGCTAAATCATTATCCATTGACATATTTATAAACCTGATTACTTATAATTAGAATATTATAATTAAACTAAATTGGAAAACATAGCAGAATTTTAAAAGTCTCGGCAGAGGCAACCCCCTTTATCCTCCGTCAAAAGGGAGAAGTAATAGTGAGAATTTATCTTAAATTGCTTTAATTTAATAGTGCTTTTTATTTTGCGAGAAATTTATTAATTTTGTTTTCCTACTAATAAAAATCTACCTGAAGAAGATCCCAATTTGATTATATTTTACATTATGAATGAATATCAAAAATTGATTAGAAATAAAATTCCTCAGATTATTAACTCAAATCAGCAAAAATGTCAAGTAAAAAACTTATCTAATGCTGAATATAAAGAAGCATTAAAACAGAAATTAATAGAAGAATCGACAGAAGTATCAGAGGCAAATAAAGATAATTTAGCAGAAGAAATAGCAGATGTTTATGAAGTAATAGATACTTTAATTAAGGTTTATAAATTAGAAAAAAAAGATATTATTAAAATTCAAAAACAAAAAAGAAAATTAAGGGGAAAATTTGATAAAAAATGTTTTTTAGTTTCTGTAGAATCAGCAGATACTATTATTGATAAATTGACAGAGTTAGACGAAGATATTTTACAACAAGGAGAGGATTTTTTAGCAAAAGAAGTATTATTAAAAGGTTTTACTATAGATAAAGATAGTAATGTTCTCAAGGATATATTCAAGAAAATGAATGACTTTAATCCTCATTTTTTTCGGCTAAAATTAGCTGAAAATTGGGGCGGTATTAACATTAGTAATTTAGGGTTTTATTCATGGCAAATAATGATGGCAAAATATTCAGGTGCGTTATCATTTCTACAAATTCAACATCAAAGTGCTATCGAAATGTTAAGTCAGAGTAAAAATAACATAGTTAAAGAAAAATATCTATCAAAAATCATCAAAGAAAATTTATTTTGTGGTGTCGGTTTTTCTCATTTAAGAAGAAAAGGGAAACCATCAGTAATGGCTATTCCCATAGAAAAAGGCTATGAATTAACAGGATTTGTGCCTTGGATTACTGGTTATGATATTTTCTCTTATGTTATTGTTGGTGCTATTTTACCTGATGGACAAGAATTATATGGCATTATGCCTTTTGCAAACAATAATAATCATCTCAAATTTAGTTTTCCGATGAAACTTAGTGCTATGAATAGTACGAATACCGTCACTGCTACATTGAATCAATGGTTTTTATCCTCAGAAGATGTAGTTATGATTAAACCTTATCAAGCTATTTATCAAAAAGACGAAGAAAATGTTTTACATCATGGTTTTTTTGCTTTGGGTTGCAGTTTAGCAGGGTTAAGAATTTTAAAGGATAACTGTGACAAAATTAATTTACCAAAGGTGACAGATAGTTATGCTCGATTAAAAGCTCAAACAGATAATTTACAAAGGAAAATGTTAGAGATAATTATTCATCCTAATGATAATTTTGAACAAAAGTTAGATTTGAGAGTACAAGCAATTAGTTTAGCTTATCGTTGTGCCATCGCCGCTATTATAAGCTCTAAGGGAGAAGGGAATCAAGAATATCATTGCGCGAACCGAATTTACCGAGAAGCCTTAGTTTAGAGCGTTTCTGGGCAAACAATTCCTGTTTTAACTCGCTCTTTAGAAACATTTATCGATTGATGGTTAGGTTGAATTATTTTAACCCACATTCTGCTTATTTCAAAACAATACTAAAGTCAATACTCGTGAAACGTTGTTTAATTATATAAACTTACAGATTTTTATTTAGTAGTTTTAAAGTAAGTATAAATAATATTAAAAATGTCAGGATCACAAAAATAAGGTTATAAAAATGTTCAAGCTGATTTAATCTATCAATTAATGTCTTGGAATCGACAAAAAAAAAAGGGTAAAATTTTTGATTCTTCAGGGT
>NZ_VRZC01000197.1 GCF_016743215.1 Geminocystis sp. GBBB08 | reverse complement strand
CAATATAATACCATCATTAATAACCTTATTTATTCACAAGTTTTAGTGCAAATTTTATTATGAAAATACCTTTAGCTTGGTTACAATTGAGCCGAGAAAAAATTAAATTATTAGTTGCGATTGCTGGTATTACTTTTGCTGATATTCTCATGTTTATGCAGTTAGGATTTAAAACAGCATTATTAAATAGTGCAGTAAGAGTTCATGAACAAATCAAAGGAGATGTTTTTTTACTTAATCCCCAATCAGATGCTTTAATTGCCATGAAAAGTTTTTCTTCACGGCGTTTATATGAGGCTTTAGGAGTAGAAGGAGTAGAATCAATTAATCATCTTCATATCGGTTTTGGTATTTGGAAAAACCCTGTAAATCAATCTACTCGACAAATTATGGTAATAGGATTTAACCCAAAAGATCAACTTTTTACCTTACCTGGAGTTGAAAAAAATCTTGAGCAATTAAAATTATCTGATATGGTTTTATTTGATGATAAATCACGGCCAGAATTTGGCCCTATTTCAGAACTTTTTAATACAGGAAAAACTGTCAAAACCGAAATTGATAGCCGACAAATTATGATCGGTGGTTTATTTTCTATTGGCTCTAGTTTTGGTGCAGATGGGAATTTAATTACCAGTGATTTAAACTTTTTAAGAATGTTTCCTAAGAGAAATGAAAACTTAATTGATATTGGGGTAATTCAATTAGCTGAAAATACTAATAAAGAGGCAGTAATTAACAGTTTAAAACAAAAATTTAATAGTGGTGATGTCGTTGTTTTATCAAGGCAAGAATTTGTTAAATATGAACGAGATTATTGGGAAAATAGCACTGCTATTGGCTTTATTTTTACCCTAGGGGCAGGAATGGGTTTAATAGTTGGTATTGTTATTGTTTACCAAATTCTTTATACGGATGTCGCTGATCATCTACCTGAATATGCCACCTTAAAAGCAATGGGTTACACGAACAATTATTTATTAATTCTTGTTTTTCAACAGGCAATTATTCTAGCTTGTGTTGGTTTTTTGCCCGGTTTAGGTATCTCTATTTTTCTTTATAACGGTGCTGCTGGGGCTACGGGTTTACCTATTTTTATGACTAAATCTTTAGCTTTGTCTGTCTATATTTTAACCGTTATTATGTGCTTTTTATCAGGGGCGATCGCTGTTAATAAACTGAAATCTGCTGATCCTGCAGACATATTTTAATGATTAAATATTCCTAATTATTCTTAAAAATAACAAGATAATAAAAATTATGTTAACAACAGATCCACAATTAATTATCCCTGAGAAACAAGAAAATAATCAAGTTGTAGAAATAAAAAATTTAGACTTTTATTTTAGGAGTAATAACATTGAAAAACAAACTCTTTTTGACATTAATTTAACCCTAAAAAAAGGAGAAGTATTAATTTGGAAAGGCCCTCCCGGATCAGGATAAACATCTTAATAATCCATTATAGGTGCATTGAGAACCGCCAATCATGGTAGCCTAAAAGTATTTGGCAATGAATTAATTAAGGGCAATAATAATCTACTCATTGAAACTAGGCGCAATATTGGTTATATTTTTCAAGCTACAAACTCAATAAAATCCTTAACTGCAAGGAAAAATGTCCAAATGTCTATGGAGTTACATCCAGAATTTTCTTCCCAAGAAGTTAAAGAAAGAGCGATTTTAATGTTACAAGCAGTAGGATTAGGCGATCGAATTAATTACTATCCTGACAATCTTTCAGGAGGGCAAAAACAAAGAGTAGCCATAGCTAGAGCATTAGTATCTTATCCGAAAATGGTTTTAGCCGACGAGCCTACAGCAGCCCTTGATAGTAAATCAGGTCGGGATGTGGTCGAAATTATGCAAAAATTAGCAAAAGAACAAGGTTGCACAATTTTAATTGTCACCCATGACGATCGCATTTTAGACGTAGCAGAGCGGATTATTGAACTAGAAGACGGAAAACTTAAGTAGGGGTTCATCAAAAAGTATTTTTATTTTGATGAGAGTAGCTATTAGCAGTCAGCTATCAGCTTAAAAGACCAAAAATCAAATTTTTAGCTTAGTAGTGTTATTGAGTTAATGTAAGTTTTTATTTCAAAATCAAGTCAAAAATATTTAGTTTTTTAACAAAAATTGTCAAAATGGCACACTTTGTTGTTAATGTAGTATTGATTGATCCTTGATTCTTATAGTCTTCAGATTTTCAACAGCAAACCGTAAGTAGTGAATAGTGAATAAGTCGCTAGGGGTAAATTAGTTCTAGCCTTCTAATTTTTAATTCCTAATTTCTAATTCTTAATTCTTAATTAATTAACCGAATCTGTAACCAAATCCACGCACAGTAATTAAATACTCAGGATTACTGGGATCTTTCTCAACTTTTTCCCGTAGCCAACGAATATGCACATCAACAGTTTTGGTATCACCTAAAAAATCTGCACCCCAAACATTTTCAATTAATTGTTCTCGATCCCATACCCTTTTAGGATAGGTCATAAACAGTTCTAATAAACGAAATTCTTTTGGTGAAAGATTAACTTCTTCTTGTCTTACAAGAACTCTACATTCATTAGTAAGAAGAGTAATCTCTTTAAATTGACGCACTGACTCTGGAGTTACATTATTAAAAGAATTACGGCGTAATAATGCCCGACAACGAGCAACTAATTCCCTCATACTAAAAGGTTTAGTTAAATAGTCGTCAGCACCAACCTCTAAACCTAAAACTCGATCAGTTTCCGCAGCTTTGGCACTTAAAATTAAAATGGGAATAGTATTGCCACGATAACGGAGTAAACGACAAATATCTAAACCGTTAACTTCTGGTAACATTAAATCTAAAATAACCATATTAATATTATCCCCAGAGCTTTGTAAATTTTGACGCTCAAGAATATTTAATGCTTCCCTACCGTTACTGGTTTTAATCACCTCGTATCCTTCGTCTTCCAGATTCAAGGCAATCATATTCCTTATCAATTCTTCATCTTCAATCAACAGAATACGACTAGATGACTGTATTCTTTCACGGACAGCAGTACTGGGTAAATCCAGAGCCAACATAAAAATTCTCTACATTTTGTTCTCTAATAACATATATAACAGAATTTTTGATAATGAACAATAGGTATTAGAAAAATAACAATTCTATTTGATTTGTGAAATTTTAATAACTTCTAAAATCAATAAATTTTGTGTAAATATAGTATTGTGAAGTTTGATCAATAAATTAATTTAATTATATGAATTGGCGTAACACAACTGATTGGAAAGACAAATTATTTGGTGCACTTGTGTATTTTTTTCCTCTCTATACAGCTTTAAATTTTGGTGTTTTTTTATTTCAACAATTTCCTATTTTAACCCTGATCGAAATTCCTTTAATTCCTTTGGCGATTATCAATCAAATTCCCTTTGGTGGTTTCATCTTATTTATTGTCTTATTCAGTGCCGTTGTCAGAAATTCTCGCATCAGTCATTTTATTCGTTTTAATACAATGCAATCAATTCTGATGGAGATATTATTAATTTTAATCAGCTTAATTTTTAACATTTTATTAGGAGCATTAAGCGGTTCATTAATTATTGAAACTATTTATAACACAATTTTTATCGGCACACTTGTTGCTTGTATCTATGGAATGTTACAATCAGCTTCAGGAAAATATCCTGAATTCCCATTAATTACAGAAGCTGCTTCAGGGCAAGTCCCTTGGTAAAATGAAAAAAATTTTTATTAGACTTCTTGCACCAAGTCGCGGCAATGGGCAACGGGGCAACGGGGCAATGGTAAAATCTTCATTCTAAATTCTAAAAAATTCTAAATTCTTCAGGCAATAGTTATTAAAATTGATAATTTCTCCCCTAAAATAGATTTTAATTTTTATTTTGCACTCTTGTCTATTGAAATCAAATAAGACTACAAGATAAGAAAAACGAGAAGTTTTTTTCAAAGTTTTCCATGAATATCTCAGGTTAAATTTTTGTCTAAAGTCCAAATGATTGCAATAAATGTTATTATTTTTTCAATAGTAAAGAATGATAAAAACTGGAGTATAACAAAATGGACTGGAGAATCTTAATCGTAGTGTTACCTTTGGCGATCGCTGGTGGCTGGGCAGTATATAATATAGGTGCATTAGCCATTAATCAAGCACAAAAATTCTTAAACAAACAAAGCTAGATATTGATTAGGAATAAGGAATTAGGGATTAGGAATTAGGAGAATATTTTGAGATGGTGAAAAAAATAATACAACAAGAAACTATTGTAGCGATCGCCTCGGCAATAGTACCAAATCAAGGTAGTATTGGCATCGTGAGATTAAGTGGTGTAACGGCTTTAGATATTACCAAAAAGATTTTTCAGCCTCAAGGTAAGCCGTCATGGAAATCTCATCAAATCCTTTACGGTTATATTCAAAATCCTAACACAAGGCAAATTATTGACGAAGTTTTAGTTCTATTAATGTTATCACCACGTTCTTTCACCCGGGAAGATGTGATCGAATTTCACTGTCATGGGGGCATTATTCCCGTGCAACAAGTTTTAGAATTATGTTTAGAATCAGGTGCCCGGTTAGCCCAAGGAGGAGAATTTACTCTCAGAGCCTTCTTAAACGGTAGAATTGACTTAACCCAAGCTGAAAGTATCGCTGAAATTATTAGGGCAAAATCACCTCAAGCCTCCCATATTGCCTTAGCAGGTTTACAAGGAAAATTAGCACAACCAATTCGTCAAATGCGTCATTCTTTACTAGATATTTTGGCAGAAGTAGAAGCAAGAATTGATTTTGAAGAGGATTTACCCCCCTTAAATGAAGCTCAAATTAAGCAAGATTTAGAAGATCATTTAGTTAAAGTTAAACACATTTTAGGGACTAAAGATCAAGGAGAATTGTTACGCAGTGGCATAAAAGTTGCTATTGTTGGTCGTCCAAATGTAGGTAAATCTAGTCTTTTGAATGCTTGGAGTAAAAGTGATCGAGCCATTGTTACTCCTTTACCCGGAACTACCCGTGATGTGGTAGAATCTGTGCTAGTGGTTCAAGGTATCCCCATTCAAGTGCTAGACACTGCCGGTATCAGAGAAACAGAAGATACCGTGGAAAAAATCGGGGTTGAGCGATCGCTTAAAGCAGTATCACAAGCAGACTTAATTTTGTTTACCATTGATGCTAGTACAGGATGGACTCAAGAAGATGACGAAATTTATCAACAAATCCGAGATTTAAACCTGATTTTAGTCATCAATAAAATCGACATAGCTACCGCAGACATCATTAAATATCCTACTGAAATAAAAGAGGTTGTCACCACCGCCGTAGCCATAAATAAAGGTATAGAAGACTTAGAAACTGCCATAGTCAAAACAATTCAAAGGGGAGAAACCACTGCTCAAGATTTAGAAATTGCTAACAATCAACGTCAAGCAGCCGCCTTAACCCGTGCTAAATTAGCATTAATACAAGTAGAAGAAACTATCGAAAATCAATTACCCCTCGATTTTTGGACAATTGACTTACGCATTGCCATTCAAGCATTAGGAGAAATTACCGGAGAAGACGTAACAGAATCTGTCCTTGATCGTATTTTTAGCCGTTTCTGCATCGGAAAATAAGGTTTAACTCAAATGTTGCACCTCGTTGAAAATTGGCTTGTGAGGAGGAGTAATGAGTAATGAGTATAATAATTAACTTACAGCAGTTTTCAGATCAATGAACCACAATTCTTATTATAAAGGTAGGGTGGGCAATGCCCACAATTTGAGGGTGTGGTTTACCAAATTGAAAAGCGCTGTAAACTATATCAAAATTGATTTTTAACTTTTTTCTATTTAGTATCAATGTACTGATCAAGATCTCGGTTTAATTTGAAACTCAGATTTTGTATCAGCGATCAAATATATTAGTAGATGAGGAATAAATAACAGACACGAGGGCAAAATAAAAATTAAAATCTATTTTAGGTGGGAAATTATCAATTTTAATAACTATTGCCTGAAGAATTTAGAATTTAGAATTTAGAATGAAGATTTTACCAGTGTATCGGTGCATCGGTGTCTATCCCTCTTTTGTCAGTTTCCGATTTTAACTATTATTAAATATTTTCAAACAGCTTGATAACTAAAGATTAAAGCATACTACAGAGTCAAATTTACT
>NZ_VRZC01000196.1 GCF_016743215.1 Geminocystis sp. GBBB08 | reverse complement strand
ATCTGTTAAAGGTTTTAAACCTGTATACTCGGCTAATTCTGTGAAACTATTTTTGTTGTTTTGATAAATAGTTTGGATAGTTTTTTTCAAATTAAAACTTTCTTCTTATCCTAGATTCGTTTGATGATGTAAATTAGGAGTAAAATCTAAATCTTCAGAACCAAAAATTGCTTGACTTAGGTAAGGTTGAAATTGAGTGTTTTCGATAAATTTTGCTAGTTTTCTTTCTAAAATAGCGTGTTTATTAGGGCTAATATCATGAAACCATAAACCTTCAATATCGGTAAAAAAAATATCAACTGTTTTTGCTAAAACTTGAGCCGTTAATTGATAAGGATAACCTTTAACTTCTATGACACCTAATTTAATATTTGTCAATTCATCTTGTAAAAATTTATTGTCAAGACTGTGTCTAATTTCCCATATTGGTTGTGAAGAAAAAGCATTATCAATTAAAGTAATTAATGGTGAATTTAAAGATGACTTTTCTACAAAGATAAGATTATTTAAATTAAATGATAGTTTACTTGATCTCAAACCAAATTTAACTTTTCCTTCTAAAACTTCTTCTTCTTGTTGATTATATTTAAGATTAATATATAGCTCAAATTGATTGTCAGTATCAGTTTTAGGAATAATTTGTAACTCTATTAATAAACAATTTGGACATTGATTATGAGATTCTAATAATTGCATCGTCAGTTTGTTTGAAATAAAATATAAATAAGATTGATTATTAATTATCTTTAAACAGAATATCATCTCAGGTTATGATACTGAAGACAAAATTTGTCTTGTTTACTTAACTCAACAACAAAAGCGCACTTATTCTTAATCAATTTAACAGAAATGACTGCTATACCTTGGACAAGAAAACATATTATATCCTTAGAAGATTTTACTATAGATGAATATAACGCTGTTTTAACCACAACTTCTAGTTTCAAGAATGTTTTACAAAGTCGTACTAAAAAAGTACCAGCATTACAAGGGCAAGTGGTAGCGAATATGTTTTTTGAGCCTTCTACCCGTACTCGTAGTAGTTTTGAACTGGCAGCCAAAAGACTTTCAGCTGATATTCTCAATTTTGCCCCAAGTAGTTCTTCTTTAACCAAAGGCGAGACGATTTTAGACACTGCCAAAACTTATTTAGCAATGGGTACAAATATAATGGTAATTCGTCATAGTCACTCAGGTGTGCCGTTAAATATTGCCTTAGAAATGGATAAATTAAAATCAGGGGTAAGTATCTTAAACGCAGGTGACGGTTTACATCAACATCCTTCTCAAGGTTTACTTGATTTATTCACCATTTGTTCATTGTTAGATGAGAAAAATCCGCAAATTTCGTTACTAAAAGGCAAAAAAATCGCTATTGTTGGGGATATTTTACATTCTCGTGTTGCTCGTTCTAATATTAACTGTTTATTAGCCGGAGGAGCTCAATTACATTTAGCTGCACCTCCGACACTTTTACCTTATTTATTCTCTGAGACTATCAATCATACTTATAAAGATCGTTTATTTTTGCATTGGCAGTTACCACCTGCTTTAGAAAATGCTGATTTTGTGATGACTTTAAGATTACAAAAAGAACGTATGACGGATTATCTATTACCCAGTTTAAGAGAATATCATCAACTGTTTGGCATTACCTATGATCGTTTACAATTGTGTCAACCTAATGTTAAAGTATTACATCCCGGGCCTGTAAATAGGGGAGTTGAAATTAGTTCTGATTTAATGGACGATCCTCGGTTTAGCTTAATTTCGGATCAAGTTACCAATGGAGTTGCTGTGCGTATGGCTTTGTTATATTTAATAGGCAACTCAAAATAATTAAACGTGAGAAGGAAATGGGCACTCTTGCAATGGGCACCGATGCACCGATACACCGATACACTGATAAAATCTTCATTCTAAATTTTGAATTCTAAATTCCCCATTCCTCATTACCCTCTCCTTTTTCTGATAAAATCTTAATGAAATTTAAAAATATGTAAATAAACTTAATAATTAATGAAAATATTAGTAGTAGGGGCGACAGGCACTTTAGGCAGACAGATAGTGCGTCATGGCATTGATAAAGATTATCAAGTAAGGTGTTTAGTCAGAAATAATGCTAAAGCTAGTTTTTTGAAAGAATGGGGTGCCGAATTAATTAAAGGTGATATTTGTAAGCCAAAAACTTTGATTCCTGCTTTAGAAGGGGTAGATGTCATTATTGATGCGGCAACTGCTAGGGCAACAGATTCATTGAGAATAAAGGATGTAGATTGGCAGGGTAAGATTAATTTAATTCAGGCGGCAAAGGAAGTTAACATTAAACGTTACATCTTTTTTTCGATTCTTAATGCTAAAGATTTTGAAAATGTGCCATTGATGGAGATTAAATATTGTACTGAGTTATTTTTACAAGAATCGGGAGTTAATTATACTACCCTCAAATTGGCTGGATTTATGCAAGGTTTAATTGCTCAATATGGTATTCCTATCCTTGATAATCAACCAGTGTGGGTTAGTGGCGAAAATACCCCTATTGCTTATATGAATAGCCAAGATATTGCTAAATTTGCTATTAAAGCCATTGAAATTCCCGAAACTGCTAATCAGAGTTATCCTGTGGTTGGTACTCGTGCTTGGACTGGTGAGGATATAATTAAACTTTGTGAACGATTATCCGGCAAAACTGCGAAAATTTCTCGTATTCCTATCAGTTTATTGCGGTTTTTACGAGGTTTTACTCTTTGGTTTAAGTGGACTCTCAATACATCTGATCGCCTTGCTTTTGCGGAAGTGTTAGCTAGTGGTAAACCTTTAGATGCATCGATGGAAGAAGTATATCAAACATTTAATCTTAATCCAAAAGATACTACTACTTTAGAAGCCTATTTACAAGAATATTTTGATCGCATTATGAAAAAAATTAAAGAAATTGATTATGAGAAAAGTAAAGCTAAAAAACGCCAGAAAAATAGTTTCTTTAAATAATTCTATTAATAAGAATTTAGAATTTAGAATTTAGAATTTAGAATTTAGAATTTGGAATGAGGAATTATATCAAGTTCGGATAATCAGTTACAATAAAACTTTGCGTTTTTCTTTGCACCTTTGCGGTCTTTGCGAGAAATTTTACTATAATTATTTAATCAAACCTGATATTACTGGCGCTGATTTCTGTTTTACCACTAATCGCTATTGACTATTCCCTATGTTTACATTAAATGATAAAAATACTAACTAAAAATAAGAAAGTACATTACTTTTTTGCTTTAATTTTTTATGTCGTTTTCTACCTAATTTTTTTTATACCTGTCATTGGCAATAATAAAATATTTTTAGTAGGTACTGATCATTTAATGCAAAATTTGCCTAATTTTCTGTCACCAAAAACACTTTGGACAATAGACTTACAAGGAGGTTATCCTCTTATAGCAGATCCTCAAGTAGCCTTTTGGTATCCAATATCTTACATATTAAAATTGTTCATTTCTAATGAGGGAATAGCATGGAATTTATTGATAATTTCGGCTTATATATTAGCTAGTTTTTTCACTTATGGTTATATATACACTCTAACTAAATCTGAAATATCGGCTTATAGTGGTGGATTTATTTATGGCATGAGTGGTTTTTTGTTTTCTCATATTGAACACACAAATATGATTCAGGCAGCGATTTGGTTGCCATTATCCCTTTGGGCGTTAGAAAAATTAAGGCATAAAATCGATAAAATTTGGATTGTGATAGCCATTATTTCTATTACTATCAATATTTTTGCCGGACATCCACAAATTACAGTTTATAGTTTAACTTTAATAACTTTATATGGGGTTATTTTGGGAATTAATGCCCCAATCACAACTATTAAATATTATCAAATAACTGGGCAGATTTTAATTTTTGGGATAACTCTTGCTTTTATTCAAATCATACCAACTTTAGAATTATCGACCTTAAGCGTTAGAGATGAAATAACCTTTAATTTTTTTACTCAATATACTTTACCACCATCAGAAATTATTAAACTAATTTTTCCTTATTTTTTTGGTGGGGGCGATCAACAATTATATAATATTAATTATTTTGGTAGTTGGACTTTAACGGAAACTACTGGTTATATTGGTATTTCTAGTTTAATTTTAGCCATGATAGGATTTATTTCTTATCGTCAAAAAACTATAGCTAAATTTTGGTTAATCATTGTTATTTTATCCCTTCTAATTGCTTTCGGAAAATCAACACCTCTAGGATGGTTAAGTTATCAATTACCTATTCTCAATAAATTTCGTTGTTTAGCCCGTCATTTTTTAGAGATGTCTTTAGGTATAAGTGTCTTAGCCAGTTTGGGAATTCAATCCATAGAAAATAACAAAATATCTCAAAGTTTATGGCTAAAAGTTGTTGGAGTTTTTACTGGAATATTCCTATTAGCTTTATTTTATATTAATGTCTTTATTAAACCTCAAATAATTGCTGATAAAAATTTAGATGTTGCTAAAATTATTAATCTTCAAAATCCAGCTTTAATTATTCCTATCATTATTTTTATTGCCACGATTATAATGATACAGTTAGTTTTAATTGTCTTAAACAAATTTAACTTTAAACCTATTACTGTTATATTAATTGTATTAATAGTTTTAGATTTAACTAGCTTTAGTTATTTTTGGTATTGGCAAAAAGAATCCTATGATTATAAATACGCTTTAATTGAAAGTTATCCTTTTGCTGAAAAATATAAAGATATTCTTAATACAGAAAATCAAAGAATGATGTCATTAGAAGGAGTATTAGGAGGAATGGAAAATATACGCCCTAATTTATCCAGAAAATGGCAAATTACCAACGTTAGTATTTATAATCCTCTTTTATTAAGTCGATATGCTAAATTATTTGATGCTGATTATGCTAGTGGAATTAAAACAACAGATTGGGCAAAAAATGAGAATCAAACTTTTGATATAATGGCAATTCGCTATGTTTTTATGACGGGGAAAAAATACTCAAATCTGATTACCAAAAAAGATATTTTATGGGTAGAGAATGATATGACTCTTAATTTAGGAAAAGAGTGTGTTGTTGACAACAAAGAAAACTTGAAAGTCAATTATACTCTCCCTCAAGAAATCAAAACTAATATCATTGCTATAGTCAATCATTTATCATGTTCGGCTAATATAGAAAATAATGCTGATATTTTGAAAATTACCCTTACCGATTCTCAAGGTAAAACCCATATAAAAACTTTAAAAGCAGGAAAAGATACCGCCGAATATGCTTATGATAGTTTAGGTGATTCTGTAAAACATCAAAAGGCAAAAAATATCTTTGATAATTTTCCAGATGGCAATTTATATTTAAGTTTCATCCCTTTAAATAACACAGAAACGATTAAAAATATTGAGTTTGAATACTTATTACCCCTAGGAAGCATTAATATCAAAAAACTTACTTTTATTAATCAAGAAACCAACAAGTTTTATCCTTTTAATGAAATAGAAAATTCCTTTTCAAATTCTTCAAGATGGCATCATGTGGAAAATTTATATGAAACTAATGTTTATGAGAATAAAAATGCTTTGCCTAGAGTTTGGTTAGTGCCAAAAATTGTTAAACTAACCCCAGAAGAAATAACTAATACTATTAAAACCTCTGTTTTGCCTGATAAAAGTATTTATAATCCTAAAGAAGTTGCTTTAATTGAAGAAAATGTAAATTTTGATAGAGGAGAATTTGATGATAAAAGTAATGCCCAAATTATTAAACAAACAGCTACAAGTGTTGAGATAAAAACTAACTCTAATTCTCCTAGTTTTCTCGTTTTAAGTGATATTTATTACCCCGGTTGGCAAGGAAAAATTGACGACAAAAAAACCAAAATATTTGTCACTAATTATTTAAGTCGTGGAATAATTTTACCTGAAGGAGAACATATCGTAAACTTTGAATTTAAACCTTTTAGTTTTCATCTTGGTTTCGGAATAAGTTTAGCTTCTTTATTTGCCCTTATTTATCTGATTTTTGTTACAAATCAGTAGAATTCTCCAATAATTATTTTTCAAAGATTGAAAATGACAATAAACTATATTAATTTAATGATTTCAATATTGAAACTGATTTAGTTTTTTATTTCTGGAGATGTCTAGTGGGTAACTTAAACTATGGGCTTCTGTTTTAACTGTAATATAGAATTGTAAAGCTCAATCAAGGTAAAATTAAAAAAGATGCTACTTTTAAGTATTTTTAAAGTCGTGACTATCACCATTACAAATTGATTA
>NZ_VRZC01000195.1 GCF_016743215.1 Geminocystis sp. GBBB08 | reverse complement strand
GAAAACGCCCTGGGGCATTGCCCACCCTACAAAATTTTTAAATTTGTCTCAATCTTAATTGAATTAACTATAACTATTATCAAATAATCTTTAATCATGGAATTATTTTGAGAAGATTTCTTATTATACCAGAATAAAAATCCTATAATTATTACTATCAAGCTAATTATTAAGATAATTGTTTGTTGGTTTAATTGAGGATTTTTGCTAAAATTATCGTTGATATTTTCAGTTTTTTTAAATTTAATACCTCCATTTGGTTGCGGTAAATCTGGCATTATTTCTTCTAAATATTTCCATGATAATTTACCATCATGTTCATCGGGTTTTTTTTCTTCTAATTGACAATGTACTAATGCTATTGTCACATTATCATGACCATTTTTATTAATGCCTATATCAAGAATTTTCTTTGCCGCCTCTTCTATATTTATTTCTTGTTTAATTATAGGTAATATTTCTGTCATCCAATATTGTTCAACCCGCTCATAGTCAGACAATCCATCAGAACACAATAAAAATACACAGTTTTCATCTAAAATAAATCGTCTAATATGAACTTTTAAGCGACGAGAAGATTCCATCCCTAATGCTTGTAAGAGCGCCCCTGTTTGCGAATTTCTAATCACTTGTCGGTAAAAACCATTGCCTAATCGTACTTCTCTTGTAGCTAAGTCGTCATCTGCCGTCACTTGATGACAACTATCTTCTGTAACCCAATAAATACGAGAATCTCCTACATGAGCTAAATATATTTCATGAGCGATAGCCATTGTAATGACAGTGGTTGTACCCATTCTTTCTTTATCTTTACGTTTTTTTATATTATTAATATTAGTAATTTCATCATTAGCTTTAGACACCGCATTATAAATTTTTTCTGCGTCAATTAATGGTGTCCAATATTTATTTTGTAAAGTTTCTTTTAAGGTTTTTTTATAAGAATCTTCTAATTCTTTCTTCATTATTTCGATCGCCATTTTAGAGGCAATTTCACCGTCTTCTTGGCCACCTAAACCATCACAAACTATGGCTAAAGTTTCCAAACTTGACCTTGTATTTTTAAGGTTATTAGTTTTAGGAAAACAAGAATCTTCATTATTAGCTCTTTTTTTACCCGGATCACTAGCGGTAATTATTTGATATTTTCTTTGATAATAACTATTACCTAAAATATATAAAACTTGATCAAAAATTGCTAAAATTTTATCAGAATTATCAAGAATATTTTGCTGTATAGAAAGGATAATTTTACCCATTACTTCTTGAATAAGAGGATTAAATTTTGGAAACCAAACTTCCCATAAATTAGCTAAATCTTTTAAATTAGGGTTACTATCATGATCAAATTTTAATTCAATTATCTTAATAATTCCTCCAGCTACTTTGAGATTATTCGGTAGGAATAAACTAGATAATACTTTTTGTCTAGCTAAAGGCTTCCAAAGTAGTACCATCTGCCATAACCAATTTACCTGCCTTAATGGTGAAACATGGAAAAAACTAAATTCAATAGCAGGAAATAAATCAGGATAAACTAAATTACCAGTCTCATTGAGGGGGATATTTTCATATTCCAATAACCAAGCTGAATATTCTTTATCTATACAACCATAAACTTGAGGTATATGTAAACGATGGGAAAAAAGTTTCAAATAAGGAGTGATCTCATCGGACACTGTTTCTGGGAAAATAGGGACTATACTAGGTTTAGTGTCAATGACAACATTTGGTTGACAAACAAAAAAACGATTTTCGATTAATTCTCCAACGCCATATTCTTTAGTTAATGTGCCAATGATTCGTAAGTAACGTTTAACCAATGGAGTTTGACAACGATGACAAAATGTATTTTCTAAAAGATTCAAGGCTTTACATCTTTTATTAATACATCTAATTTCGGCGATCGTAGTTGTCATAATTGAATTTAACGAATGGGATTAAAAAAGTGTCAGTTAATTCATTTAGAATAAAATCTATTTCAATCATAACTGTTCTATTCCCATTTAAGATCAAATTAATTTGAGTGAAGATTTATCCGTTAAAAAAGAAGTAGCTTGAATCCGGTATTAATAAAATATCTTTGCGTGTTTGCGACGAAAGCAAGAAACAATTATACTAAGATTTCAGTAACGCAGGATGATTTTATAGATAAATTGTAGATTAAAGAAGGACTATAGTGTCTTATAATGATACAATGGGCGGTAAATGTTAAATTTTCCCTATGTCTAAACTACTCATCACCCAGTATCATAACGAAGTCGAAAAAATTAAGCGTTATGGCGGTAGAAAAAACGAATCCACTATTAGAGTTGCCTTTCAAAATTTACTCAATAATTACTGTCAAACAAGAAACTTTTTATTAATCCCTGAATTACCCTACAAAAATCAGAGAATTACTCCCGATGGCACAATTAAAGACGCTTTACAATTAGATTGGGGATACTGGGAAAGCAAAAAAGAGAGGAAAATATCACCGATTGGGCTTTAGGAAAATTCAGAGAATATTATAATGTGAAACGGGCTTCTAGCCCGTCTGAGGCTAACAGGCAGGATGCCTGTTTCACGGGAGATGGGAAAAAAGATATTGAGAAAATTGATATTTTTTATTATGTTTATGCCGTTTTACATAATCCGAAATATCAATCGAAATATGAGTTAAATTTAAAGAGAGAATTTCCGAGAATACCTTTTTATGATGACTTTTATCAATGGGTAAATTGGGGTAAAATGTTAATGAATTTACATCTTAATTATGAGTCGATCGAGCCTTATAATTTAAAGAGAATTGATATATCTGTAACAAGGGGCTTAAGCCCTTTGCCTAAAGAAAAATCGCCCCTAACCCCTCTTGATAAAGGGGAGAATAAGATGCCTAAAGTTAAGTTAAAAGCGGATAAAATTAATCATAAAATTATCATTGATGAGGTAACAACCTTAACAGAAATTCCGCCTACGGCTTGGAAATATAAACTAGGAAATCGTAGCGCTTTAGAGTGGATTTTAGATCAATATAAGGAGAAAAAATCGAAGGATAAAACGATCGCAGAAAAGTTTAATAATTATCGTTTTGGTGACTATAAAGAGGAGGTAATTCACTTATTAATGAGGGTGACAACTATTAGTTTTGAAACCATGAAAATTATTAAAGAAATGGAAAATATTTAATTTGTGCTATAATTTTTTTTAAGGAAGATTCCCCCATTGAAAAATCGCTGCACCCCATGTTAAACCGGCACCAAAACCAGACGTAACAATTCTATCACCATTTCTAATTTTTCCATGAGTGAGTGCTTCATCTAAAGCAAGGGGAATAGAAGCGGCGGAAGTATTGCCATATTCACTAAGGTTAGAAATTACTTTCCAAGAGGGGATATTTAATCTTTCGGCTACGGCTTCAATAATTCTTTGATTCGCTTGATGCAAAATTAACCAGTCTATTTGTTCGATGGTTAAATCAGCTCTAAATAAGGCTTTTTCGATGACTTCTGGAACTTTATTCACCGCAAAACGATACACTTCTCTACCGTTCATGGTGATTTTACCGAATTGCCCTTGGGTAATTTGTTTATGATGACCAATATTTTTTATTTCCCCTTGATAAGCTAAATTCAAAGCACTATTGAGACTCCCATTACTACACATTTCAAAACCTAATAAGCGATCGCCAAATTCACTAGCCTGACAAACTACTGCCCCAGCCCCATCACCAAACAAGACACAGGTAGTGCGATCGCTCCAATCCACCCAACGGGATAAACAATCAGCACCAATAACGACAATATTTTCATAAACACCGTTACGGATAAACTGACTAGCCGTAATTAAAGCAAATACAAAACCTGAACAAGCGGCAGTTAAATCAAAAGCAACAGCTTTAGTCGCCCCAATCATACCTTGTATTTTACTAGCACTACCAAATAAATCATCAGGAGTCGAAGTAGCAAGGATAATCATATCAATGTCAGCAGGAGTCAAACTAGCGTTAACAATAGCTTTTTGAGCGGCTTGGGAAGCTAAATCACATAAAGAATGAACATCGGCAATATGACGTTTTCGGATACCAGTACGGGTTTTTATCCAGTCATCTGAAGTATCAACTATTTTACTTAAATCGTGATTATCTAACACTTGTGTAACCTTTGCTGAACCACTACTAATAATAGTAACGCCTTTTTTGACCTGCTCCAATGATTTACTCCTTTAACAATGAACAATGAATATAGCAATCCTATTTAATTGATGGCATTTCCGTTGGGAAAAATTGAGAATTGAGAATTTAGAAATTACTTGAGTTTGAGAGTTATTAATATTTAATTTACTACAACCTATTTAGGACTGCTATAGTGAACAATTAATCATTAATTATCTATAAAACAAGCATCCTGCCTGTCAATAATTCTCTTTAATTGTCAATTGTCAATTGTCAATTTTTCCCGATCAAGACTTTGAGCATTTTGGATTTTTTCAATAACACCATGGCCGATAGCTTCTTTGGCAATACGAATGGCGTTAAAAATTGAAGGGGCTTGAGAACTACCATGACTGACGATACATACTCCATTTACTCCTAATAATAATGCTCCTCCATGTTCAGCATGATCAATGCGTTGTTTGATACGCTTAAGATTGGGCTTGAGAATCCCCGCACCTATTTTCCCTCTAATGCCGAAGGGTAATTCTTCCTTGATTATTTGTAACATAATTTCTCCCACTGCTTCCGCAAATTTGAGTAGCACATTACCTACAAAGCCATCACAAACAATGACATCAAAATCTCCTGATAATACGTCTCGTCCTTCAGCATTACCAAGAAAAGAGATGTTGGGATTATCACTTAATAATTTATAAGTTTCTTTCGCTAATTCATTACCCTTACTCGATTCTTCGCCGATATTAACTAAACCAACTTTTGGATCTTCAATTTCTAAAACATATTTACTATAAACCGTTCCCATGAGGGCAAATTGTTCTAAATATTTAGGCTTACAATCAACGTTAGCACCTACATCTAAGACAATTACTGATTTATTAGCGTACATTGTCGGGAATACAGCACCAATAGCCGGGCGATCGATCCCTTTAATTCGTCCTAATCCTAACAATGCGGCCGCCATAGCAGCACCTGAATGCCCTGCTGAAACAACTCCTTGAGATCGTTTTTCCTTAACCAAATTCATGGAAACATTAATAGAAGCATTAGGCTTTCGACGAACACCGACAAGGGCTTCTTCTTCCATAGAGACAACACCATCAGCAGGTACAATTTCGATATTGTTGACAGTGTTACCATGTTTATCTATTTCTGACTGAATTGCATCAGAATCACCTACTATTAATATATCGACTTCGAGTTCTGCTGCGGCTCGGATTGCACCAGCAACGATCTCTTCTGGGGCGTTATCTCCGCCCATTGCATCCACTGCTATTTTTGCTCGTGTCTGTGCCATTGCTCAATTTATAGGGTTAAAATCTCTCAAATTATATCATAGTCAAGGGAATAAAGAATAATAAATTAGTAATTAGTAATCAACTACACTTATTCTTTATTAGATAAAACCAACTACTTTGCGATCTCTAGATTAATTTCACCATCAAAAAGACTAATCCAAAATCTTTCTTTTCCTCTAATACCAGTACAAAATAATAATTCTTCTAATAAAGATAATGCTAATTGATTTAATTCTTCTGGATTAGATAAATAAACAGAAACTTTAGCACGACGAGGATTCATCCGACTGGTAAAATGAGCTTGAAACCTAGTAAAATATTCAGAAATACGAAAATTATTTTCTAAGGGCATATCTTTATCTGTCATTTGTTGCACAGAAATCAATAATTGTCGGATTGGAATAATACATTTTTTAGCACTTTCAGAAGTAATCAGCACTAAGGCTTTCGCTTGAGATAGAGTTAGGGAATGTCGGGTATAACATTTACGCCAAGGATTACTACAACGTAATCGCCATAAACTAAGACGATTTTTGACGAGATTATTTAACTCCAACTCTTTTGCCGTTGCTAACATATATTCTGAGCCACCTAACTGTAAGGCTTCTAAGGCTAATAACAGTAAATCAAGATGTTGTTGCATTTTCATCATACCGCTAGTATTAGGTAAAGGAAAATCGGGTAGTTGAAGAAGAATTGCCGGCTGAGATTGATTTTCGATAATTAGTTTAGAATCAGACATTAAAGAAGCAGATTGAGTCATCGAGTGAGTAATTGATAATTAATAATTGATAATTGACATTGATAAATAACTTTTGTTGCCTATAAATACTTAGACAGAATCAATAGTATATATAGCAATACTAAATCAGTTGTGAAATATTTAAAGATAGGAAATAATGTTGTAC
>NZ_VRZC01000194.1 GCF_016743215.1 Geminocystis sp. GBBB08 | reverse complement strand
GCGTAATCATACTGTGATGTATAAAGGAGTATGTATTTCTAATGGTTGGTTACCTGATTGTGTGTCTTAAGTATTTAAAATAATAAGTAAGCTACGGTGTAAATATATTATAAGTAAGAAAAAGAATTTTATGGGTATCAGGAGTTAAAAAACCTACATTTAAAAGTTCAACCAATTTCTCAATGTTATAAGGAAATTTTTTAAAAGATAAGAAAATCTCTCCGCTAATTTCTTTGACAACAATTAATAATTCTGAAGGTTGTAAGTTAAAAGACTCTCGATAAATTTTTTGTCTTAATTTCTCTTTATGAATAGCAAAACATTCATCTAAATTTTTTTCGATAAAAGGGGCAAAATCTATCTTAGATTCAGATAAATCAACTTCATATAAATCAACAATATATAAGGGTGTCCAAATACCTGTTTCTATTTGTAAATTTAGTAACGATTTCTCGAATTCAGCAATAATTTTGTTTTTCCTTTCTATTTGTAGTTCTCTTTGTTTTGCTATAGATATTTTTTGTTTTTTATTAACCGTTTTCGTTTGAATATTCTTGTTACTATTTACATAATCTTGAGAGACATTAGCCGTCTTTTTAAATTTTTTACCAAAAAGTTTATCTAACATTTTATCAAATAAAAATAAGTAATGAAAATTATTCACTCATTATACTCTCTATCAACAAAAGATGTTATAGCTATCAGCTATAGCAATCCTAAATGATTTGTGGCAAAATAACGACTACAAATTTAAAGGCAAGGGGTTTTAAAGGCAAGGGGTTTTAAAGGCAAGGGGTTTAAACCCCTTGTTAAATAATAGGTAAAACATTATTTCCTATCTTTAAATATTTCATAACTGATTTAGGATTGCTATAGCAAATAATAATTGATCATTGATCATTAATTATTGATAATTGTTAGTTGTTAATTATAGACAAATGAAGGTTTGTGATAGACAATTGATCATTGACCTTAATCACAGATATTTTATTGAAGATGAAGCCGATTATATTTAGCATGGGAATTGTGATTGTTTGTGCGGGATTTTTAATAGTTTCCTTTATTTTTAATCAGGGTAAACCAGAAGCCATCGCTTCGGAAATAGGTACAAACAATGTTACACTAACTCAAAATGTATCTGAAAAATCATCTTTAGCAGATGCTAGTCAACTTAAACCTCAAGGAAATATGGATATAGATTTATCAAAGGCACAAACTTCTGCTACAGGCTTAAAGTATATTGAAATACAAGCAGGAGATGGGGAAACTCCAAAAAGAGGACAAAAAGTAACAGTACACTATACAGGCTACTTAGCAGAAGAAGGCTTTAAAAGAGGCAAGAAATTTGATAGTTCTCTCGATCGCAATCAACCTTTTACCTTTACCATTGGTGTAGGGCAGGTTATCAAAGGATGGGATGAAGGTGTAGCAAACATGAGCGTAGGAACAAAAAGTACCTTAATTATTCCTCCCGATTTAGGTTATGGTGCAAGAGGTGCAGGTGGTGCAATTCCGCCCAACTCAACTTTAATCTTCGATGTAGAATTGTTAGAAATTAAATAATGAGAAATTAGCAATTTGTGGGGGTTCGTATAACATCATTAGAAAAGTAAGATTAAATGCTTTTAATAGCTATGATCTAAGGGCATTGCCGTTTATGCCTGTAACGTTTGATCCGTTACGAACTCACAATTTTCTACAAGTTGTGTGAACGGTAGAGTCTTATCTAACCGAAAGGAATTAGGAATGAAAAACCAAAAACTCTCTCCTCTTCTTCTCTTCTTCTGAGTGTATATGTTAAGTAAAAAAAAAGAGCAAAATTGGAATTTGTGGTTTTTATTACCCCTTTATCCTTACCAACAACGACCAACTTTAAGACAAGAAGTAATAAAAGATACTATCTGGACTTTTGAGCAACCCCACGGTTTATTATACGCGGTTGTACCTATTCGCATGACCATTATTAAATTAAATACAGGTGGCTTATTAGTATATTGTCCCATCGCACCTACTCCAGAATGTGTTAATCTCGTGAGAGAATTAGAAAATCAGCACGGAAAAGTTAAGTATATTATTCACTCTACCAGTTCAGGATTAGAGCATAAAATTTTTGTTGGCCCTTTTGCCCGTTATTTTTCTACTGCCGAAGTTTGGAGTGCGCCTAGTCAGTGGAGTTTTCCCATTAATTTACCATTAACATGGCTTGGTTTTCCTCGTCAACGCACGAAAATTCTTCCTTTGGATTATCAAGAATCACCCTTTGCTGATGAATTTCAATATCATATTTTAGACATCGATTTAAGTCAAGGTTCATTTGTTGAAGTTGCTTTATTACATAAAAGTTCTAAAACATTATTAGTTACCGATATTGTCATCAAAATTCCCCAATATCCCCCGAAAATTATCGAATTAAATCTTTTTCCTTTGCTTTTTCATGCTAGAGAAAGCGCTTTAGATAACCTCGAAAATACTGAAGAAAATCGTCTTAAAGGTTGGCAGAGAATCTGTTTATTTGCCCTTTATTTTCGCCCTAGTATGATAGAGACAATCCCCCTTAAACAATTCATTCAAGAAGCTATAAACGCCCCTAATCGCTCTCGTGCTAACTATTTTGGGTTATACCCTTTTCGTTGGCAACAAAATTGGCAAAAATCCTTTGAGGCGATCGCTAATCGAGAAATACCATTAGTTGCACCAATACTTGAAACTTTAATTTTACCTGAAGCACCACAATCTGTAATTAATTGGGCGACTTATATCTCTACATGGGATTTTAATAATATTATTCCTGCTCATTTTTCTGCACCAATTAAAGCGACACCGAGACAATTTCGTCAAGCATTTTCTTTTTTAGAAAAGAATCCTTTTTCAGGGCAAAATTTATACCCTAGTGGCAATGATCAAATTTACCAAAAAGATAGTATTTTTATTAAACAATTAGAGAAAACTTTAGTTAAATTAAATATAGCAAAACCTAGAAAAAATTATGAATAAAGAAGGATAAATCTCTAACAAAAAAGTTTTATTATTTACCAGAATAAAGAGAAGGGGGGGGTGAGAGGGAAGTGATTGTTCTCAAAATGAATCAAAAGATCTAAATTAAATTTAATAAATAATTATCGAAAATCAATTTTAATAATGTTTAAGTGAATTTTCTCCTAGTCTTCTAGTCCCTTAGTCTCCTAGTTTTACCTTCACCGATAATTTTATATCGAACTCAGGTATTAAAACTATTGTCCATTCTCTACCCTCACCAAAACACTTTTTAAGTACCTCCTAATTACTTAGTTAAAATAGATTGTTTTTGAGAATAATTAGTTACAATTTGACGTAAAATATCCCCCTCAATAGTTTCTTTTTCAATTAATAAATCTACTAAATTATCAATTAATCCTCTATTTTCCCTGATGATTTTTTTTGCATTTTCATAACATTGAAAAACAATTTTTCTAACTTGTAAATCGATTTTTTCCGCAATTTCTTGGGAATATTCAGATCGATTAACGTTATCATTTCCTAAAAATAAAGGTTGTTCTTCCCCTTCTAAGGCAATAGGACCTAATGTTGACATTCCGAACTTTGTTACCATTTGGCGGGTTAAGGTTGTCACCCTTTCAATGTCATTTCCGGCACCCGTGGTAATTTCATCATCACCAAAAATAACATCTTCTGCCGCTCTTCCCCCCAATAAACCTGTAATATGAGCAAACAGTTGACTTTTAGAAACTAAGCCCTGTTCTTCATCAGGAGTAAACCACGTTAAGCCTCTGGCTTGTCCTCTGGGAATTAGGGTTACTTTTTCAACGGGATCATGACCTTTAGTAAAGGTACCTACAATTGCATGACCAATTTCGTGATAGGCGATTAATCTTTTACTCTTACTATCAACTAATGGAGTGCCTTCCATTCCCGCTATAACTCGATCAATTGCGGCATCGATTTCTGACATAGTAATAGCTTCTTTTCTTCTTCTGACAGTTAAAATAGCTGCTTCATTCAGTAAATTAGCTAAATCAGCCCCTGAAAATCCAGGAGTCCGTTGGGCGATCGTATTTAATGATACTTCAGGAGCAATCTTTTTGGTAGCGGCATGAACATCTAAAATACCTAAACGTCCGTTTAAATCAGGATAATCTACTATCACTTGGCGATCGAATCTTCCCGGGCGTAATAAAGCACTATCTAGCACATCAGGGCGATTCGTTGCTGCAATAACAATAATCCCAGTATTTCCCTCAAATCCGTCCATTTCTGTCAATAGTTGGTTTAAAGTCTGCTCTCTTTCATCATTACCACCGCCAATACCCGTGCCTCTTTGTCTGCCTACGGCATCAATTTCGTCAATAAATACTAAACAAGGTGCATTTTCTTTGGCTTTTTTGAATAAATCACGGACACGGGAAGCACCAACTCCTACAAACATTTCTACAAATTCTGAACCGGAAATGCTGAAAAAAGGAACTTCTGCTTCTCCCGCAATGGCTTTAGCTAAAAGAGTTTTACCTGTACCCGGAGGGCCTACTAATAAAACACCCCTAGGAATTTTAGCACCGACGGCAGTAAATTTATCAGGAGTTTTGAGAAATACGACTACTTCTTGTAATTCTTCTTTAGCTTCTTCAATTCCCGCTACGTCTTTAAATTCAACTCCAGTAGTGGCTTCCATTTGAAATTTAGCCCGTGATTTACCGAAATTCATAGCCCCGGCTGCACTATTAGCAGATTTTTTGATTAAGATGAATAAACCAATAATCAACAAAAGAAGAACACCGAGTTGCATGGTGTTGAGTAAAGCGGCTGTACTAGCAGCAGAAGATTCCATCGCAAAATCTACCTTTTTTTCTCGAATTTTAGAGATTAATTCGGGATTATTGTCATTAAATAACTTAACTTTCCGTGGTTGAGCTTGATTTTCTCCTACTAAATAAACATAGGCGATATTAGTAGAACGATCAATGGAAACTCTTTTTACTTCCCCATTTTCCAAACTTGTCAGTAAATCACTGAAAGTAATTGGCTGATTTTTTTGTTGTGCCAATACACTATTTCCTGTCAAAAACGTTTGGAAAAGCAATAAACTTCCTGCCATTAAACTAACAATTTTTTTGTGTTTAGATGCTTTAGTGGTGTTGAATTTATGATAACTGTGCATTTTATGATTCTCTAAAATAATAAACTATTTAATAACGTTCCTCTTTTGATAATCCTCAATTTCTTATTCTATTACCTATTCCTTGCAAAATGCCTTTACCAATTAATCCAATACCTTTACCAATAACTTCTGTGAGTAAATAAACCAGAACTTTACCCAAAGTATCCTCTAAAGATTTTATCCCTTTTGACAAACTATCCCTAAATTCAATTAAAATTGTCACCCATAACGGTATTCCCTTTATAGTGTTCAATTCTTCATCTCTAGGATGACTTATCTTACAGGTTTCGATACCTTGATAAGTTAATTTTAACATTTCAAATTGATCTTCAAAGATATTTCTCGGATTTCGCCAATACTTTTCTTGACGATAAGCCCAAACTAAGTCATTACGAAACATAGCTACTTTTCGAGAAGATTTTAAATCTAAATTAAATAAATTGTGTTTAATGTTGAGGTTATCAGCAAATTTATTTAAGGTAAAATCCATGACATAATTAGCAATATTAATAATAATATTCTGAAAAATAATTTCTTCTATATCTTTAGCTGACTGACTATCATGTTTATATACTTGATTATCAATTACTAAATCTTGTTGATAAACTTGGTAAAAAATAATATCCTCTAAAAAAGGTAATTTAGATAAAGTTTCAGAGAACAAACTATTACCATTTTCTAAAACTAACTCCACTAAATCATAGGAAGTTTCTTGGTCAATATTTGAGTTAATTATATAGTAGCGACTCAAAAATTTAATAGTAGAATTTTGCCATAAATCTTTGAGCAAAATATCTATTTGTTCTGATAATTTGTTCTCCTCTAAATCAATGCTATCTAAATTTTTAATAGTAGTAATCCACTCTTGTAAAATAACTATTAATAACTCCTGTTTTTTCGCATTTTTTAATATATCAATAGAATATAAATTGTTAGTAGAATTCTTAACAGAGCCTTTTATTTTGGCTAAGGTTAAATCATAAATATTATTAAGGTTATTACTTAAAATAATTTGACTATTAAAATTATCAGGGAAATTATTATTTGAAGAATTATCTAATGTCTCAGACTTTAAAGTAAGATTAGAAATAATCTCAGCATAATTTGGAGTAAATTGACTAATCAACCATTTCGCTAATTTTAGTTCTCGTTTTCTTCCTTGCCAATATAAAACATCTCCTAGGGATAATTTTCTTCCTTGAATATAGTCTTCAAT
>NZ_VRZC01000193.1 GCF_016743215.1 Geminocystis sp. GBBB08 | reverse complement strand
ATGATTATATTAAGGATAATATTGCGTCTTTGAGCTTGTTTTTTCCATAAAGGAATAGTTCGATTTAAAATTGTTTCTAAAGAAGTTGGCACTAACCTAACTTGTTCTTGTGTCGTTGGTTTTGACTCTAATTCTGCCGCCCTAAAAATTAATTCCATGCGGTTAATTTGTTCTGTACATTCTTGATCAATAACCTCTAAATGTTTAACTAAATCAGGAGTTAATTTTGCCCTTTTTATTAATAATTTAGTTATTGTTTGTATCGTAGTCAAAGGAGTCCTAATTTCATGAGTTAAGGCTTGTAGTAATTCAAATTCTGGATAAGGCGGTAAAGGTGTTTTTTTCAAGGAAATACTTTGACTTTGACGAGGAATTTTATTAACTTCTTCTTCAATTTTCGGTAAATTAAACTGTTGTAACTCTTTGAGTAAATAACGTGTAAATTGACTTACAATTTTATAATCAGGACTAATAGGAAGAAATTTGGTTACTAACTTTTCTAAATATTCAGTATGATAATTATGACTCAAAATTAATCTTTTCTTTAAAAATAACCATGTTTTATTAATAACTTCTGGAGCAAAAGAAAATTGAAATTTAGGCAGATTATTGTTAACAAAACTTTTAACAATTAAACAAGAAAATTTTTCCGTTACAATCAAACAAAATTGATCATGACTTAAACTATCATTAACATTTAAAGAAACATCAATAAAAGATAATGGAGAAACCTGCTTAAATTTATTCTCAAAATCACAGGGCATTAACGCCATTTTTCCACTATTTGAGGGAGAAAAAACTACTGTTTCTAACTGAGAAACTAATTTTAAATCACGAAGAAGAGGAGTCGGAGAAGAAAAAACTACTCCTTGTATTAAGTCATTATTGTTTTTATTAATCCCTATAGTTAAATTTAATAACTTTTCTACAGATGCGATCGCCGCATTCCATTCTTGTTGTGTTTATATAGCAATATGGGGAATATCAGGGGAAAAATCATCTAACTCATTATCCCAATCATCTTCCCTCAAAATCTCACTTAAATTAATCCCTAAACAATCAGACAAAATCATGGTTTAATCATCAAAAAATTCCTCCAACACAAATTAATGATAACTTGTTCAATAATTTTGTTAAAGTGTTATAACCGAACCATCTAGATCGTAATTTCCATGCCAAAAAGCCCCCTAGTAAACACTAAAAGGCTTCTTTTGTTTATACGGAGAGGGAGGGATTCGAACCCTCGTTGAAGTCACCCCCAAACAGCATTTCCAGTGCTGCGCCTTCAACCGCTCGGCCACCTCTCCAAAGATGACACGATTACTAATTATAGCAGATTTTTTTATCTTTGACAAGGTAAATTCTTTAAAATCAGCAAAAAATGAAAGTCTAAAAAATGTATCGTAAAAAACTGTATCCCATAGATCATTACCGCTAAGATTTTAAGATTCTATGATAAAACATTGTTAACATACAATTACTTTATGAGTAAAAAAATCAGAATCGGCTTACCTAAAATTAATAAAACTTAATATAGGGGAAAAACTTTAATAATAATTAATTGTCATTGAGTATGAGTTTTTAGGCATAAAATTGTATATTAACTATAGGTTTAATGTTATTTATCTAAAGTTTAGATAGATAGTTACTTATAAATATAGAATTCTGAATTTTCCTTTGTTTAAGGTAAGATTAACCCCCGTTCATTAAGATATAAAAAGAAAAAATATGATGACTTCAACCATGACTAATTATACAGAAGAATTAAGTATTTATTCTAGTTCTGAATTGTTATTGCGTCACCGACTAAAATTAGTTGAAAATTTATGGGAATCAGTTTTAACAAATGAATGTGGACAAGAATTAGTAGATTTATTAGATAAATTAAAATCGGCTTGTTCTCCTGAAGGACAGACAAATGAAACCGATAATATTTCAGTTAGCAAATGGATTGAACAATTAGAATTAGATGATGCAATTAAAGCCGCACGTGCTTTTGCATTATATTTTCAATTAATTAATATTGTTGAGCAACATTACGAGCAAAGAACACAAAAGTTAATTCGGAGAACGACAACAGAAGATCAAGTTAATGCGATTCAAAAACCTGAGTCTCATAATCATCAATCAACGGTATTGAATCCCAAAGAAGAATTACAAAGTTATTTTAACCCAAAGAGTAATCCTGCTAGTGGTGGTACTTTTCATTGGCTTTTCCCTTATTTACAAAAGTTAAATATGCCACCACCGAAAATTCAGCAATTACTAGATCAATTAGATATTAACTTAGTTTTTACCGCTCACCCTACAGAAATTGTCCGTCATACTATCCGTAAAAAACAACGTCGTATAGCTTATTTTCTGGAAAAATTGGATTCGGCGGAGGAGTCTTTTCGTGCCATGGGGTTAACCAATTCTTGGGAAGCTGAAAACTATCGGGAATGTTTAACAGAAGAAGTGCGTTTATGGTGGCGTACTGACGAACTTCACCAATTTAAGCCCACAGTGTTAGATGAGGTTGATTACGCTTTACATTACTTTCAGGAGGTGTTATTTAATACTTTACCTGAATTATCTACTCGCTTAAAACAGGCTTTACATAATACTTTTCCTAAATTAAAACCCCCTAGTCACAAATTCTGTTATTTTGGTTCATGGGTAGGAGGAGATCGAGATGGCAACCCTTTTGTTACTCCTGAAGTTACATGGTCAACAGCCTGTTATCAGCGTAACCTGATCATTGAAAAGTATTTAAGTACTATGGAGCAACTTAACGATATTCTCAGTTTATCCTTACACTGGTGTAATGTGTTGCCTGAATTATTGGATTCTTTAGAACGAGATCGAATCGGGATGCCAGAGTTGTATGATAAATTATATGTTCGTTATCGTCAAGAACCCTATCGCTTAAAATTGGCTTACATTGAACAAAAATTAAAAAATACTCAAAAAAGAAATCAAGCCTTATCAAACCCTGAAACCAGAAAATCAATTAAACTAGCGAAAAAAGAAGATAATCTTTACCCTTCCAGTGATGATTTATTAGAAGATCTCAATTTAATCAAATTTAACCTTGAAAATACAGGTTTAAAGTGCAAAGAATTAAATCATTTAATCTCTCAAGTCGAAATCTTTGGTTTTCATCTTACCCCCTTAGATTTTCGCCAAGATTCTTCTCGTCATTCTGATGCCCTTAACGAAATAGCTGAATATTTAGGAGTCTTAGTTAAACCCTATAAAGAATTATCAGAAACAGAAAAAACTACATGGTTAGTACAAGAATTAAAAACCCGTCGCCCTTTGATTCCTAGTGAAATTCCCTTTTCTGAAGCTACCGCCGAAACGGTGGAAACCTTTAGAGTGTTGAGAGATTTACAGTTAGAATTTGGTTTAGATATTTGTCACACCTACATTATCAGTATGACGAATTATGTTAGTGATGTCTTAGAAGTCTTGTTACTAGCAAAAGAAGCCGGATTATATGATCCCATTTTAGGAGTTACAAGCATTAGTATTGTGCCATTATTTGAGACGGTAGAAGACTTAAAACGAGCACCTATGGTAATGTCTGAATTATTCGAGTTACCCTTATATCGGGCTTGTTTAGAGGGAGGATATAAAAATGTATCTAAATCTGCTTCTAACTTAGTTTTACCCGACTTAAACCCTAAAAACTTACAAGAAATTATGTTAGGTTATTCTGACAGTAACAAAGATTCAGGATTTTTAAGCAGTAATTGGGAAATTCACAAAGCACAAAAAACCCTTGCCAGAATTGGCGATAAATACAAATTAAATTTAAAAATATTTCATGGGCGTGGTGGTTCAGTAGGACGAGGAGGAGGCCCAGCATATGCCGCTATTTTAGCACAACCTACCTCCACCATCGATGGTAGAATCAAAATTACCGAACAAGGAGAAGTGTTAGCCTCTAAATATTCTTTACCTGAATTGGCATTATATAACCTCGAAACCATTAGCACTGCGGTTATTCAAGCAAGTTTACTCGGCAGTGGTTTTGACGATATTGAGCCTTGGAATGAGATAATGGAAGAAATTGCCACATCTTCTCGTAAAGCTTATCGTCAATTAATTTATGAGCAACCTGACTTTATCGATTTCTTTTTGTCAGTGACTCCCATTGAAGAAATTAGTAAATTACAAATAAGTTCTCGTCCTGCCCGTCGTAGCAGTGGCAAAAAAGATATTTCCTCTCTGCGTGCTATTCCTTGGGTATTTAGTTGGACTCAAAGTCGTTTTTTGCTTCCAGCATGGTATGGTGTAGGTACAGCATTACAAGACTTTTTAAATCAAGAACCTGAAGAAAATTTGAAGTTATTGCGCTATTTTTATTTAAAGTGGCCTTTCTTTAAGATGGTAATTTCTAAAGCCGAGATGACGCTTTCAAAAGTAGATTTACAGATGGCTAGTCACTATGTTGATGAATTATCGAAAGAGGAAGATAAAGAGCGTTTTCAGAAAGTATTTAACCAAATTGCCAAAGAGTATTATTTAAGTCGTGATATTGTTTTACAAATTAATGAACAAGAGCGTTTATTAGACAATGACATTGAACTACAGCGTTCAGTACAATTACGCAACGGTACTATAGTACCACTAGGATTTTTACAAGTATCCTTATTAAAACGTTTAAGACAGTATGCCAATCAAGACAAAGCAGGTTTAATTCACTTCCGCTATAGCAAGGATGAATTATTAAGAGGTGCGTTATTAACTATTAACGGTATTGCTGCTGGTATGCGTAACACTGGTTGATAATTAATAAGTAATAAGTAATAGATAAAGAATACTAAATAATTGATAAGCCCCAGACGCATCTAAGTTAACTATGGGAGGTAGGGAAGGGGGAATAGGTAAACGTTTGAGTTAAGGCAAGGAGTTTAAACCCCTTGTTAGGAGTTAGGAAAAAACCTAAGTTAAATGCGTTTTAGCTTAGTTTTAAATATCGGGTAAAAATTTAGTTAAATCAAAATTAGTCGCAGTTGTAGCCGATAGCTGTTTTTTTGCCTGACTTAAAATCAATAAAATTCTCTCACTATAATCTACAGCACCTTTGAGTTGATCTTGTAACTTCATTAATCCGCCATTAGCATATTCTTCAAAAATAGTTACTCTTTCTTCTTCCGCTGTGATGTCATAAGTTGAGATAATTTGCGGATTATGATTTTCTGTGATAGCAATAAGTTTGAATAAAAGATCATATCCACGAGTACTAAAAACATCTAAACTGATAGGAGACGGTTCTTTAGCAATACTATCTAATGGTAATCTAAGTTTATTTTTCTTGCCTAAAGCCGCCGCAAAAGCCATTACATCAGCATAAGTAGCAAATACTCCTTGAGGATTTTCATTATTTAAGACTAAACTTTGTACCAAATTAGCTTTATCTTGAGGAATTTTGACTCTAATTGCCATAATAAATATTTGATAGTTAATAGTTAATATCAATCCTATGTGAGTTGTGAGATTTAAAGAGGTGTTAGCTATCAGCTATCAGCTATCAGCTTTGACGGTATAATAAGATTTACAGATTTATTTTTTGATCTTTAATTCTTCACGAATGATTTAGATTGCTATAGTGAATAGTGAATAGTGAATAGTGGTTAACTTTAAAAAGTTTTATAAGTAATTATCCCACTCTGAAATTTATTTCAAAGCTAATAGCTGAGGTTATCTAAAGTTAACTAAATTCCTGATTCCTGATCCTTGATTTCTTATTTCTCTCGATGGTTAATTATGAAAATTGTTACTCTTATTTTAGCTGGCGGAAAAAGTTCTCGGATGCAAAAAGATAAGGCTTTATTACACATCAATGGCAAACCTTTATTAACTAATATTTATAATATTGCTCAACAATGTACAGAGCAAGTTTATATTATTACTCCTTGGGCTGAAAAATATTCCTCTATTTTACCTAAACATTGTCATTTTATTCAGGAATCATCTACTTTTCAAGGAGGTTTAATCGCCTTTTCTGAGGCTTTAAATTATCTTAATTCAGATTGGATTTTACTCTTAGCTTGTGATTTACCTTTTTTGAAAGTCAATGAAGTTAAAAATTGGATTAATGCTCTTTCAAATATACCTGAAAATTCTATCGCTTTTTTACCTAAAAATGAAAAAGGTTGGGAGTGTTTATGCGGTTTTTATCATCGGAATTGTCAAACTTCTTTACAACAATCCATCCAAAAAGGAAATAAATCTTTTCAGCAATGGTTACATCAAGAAATTGTTGAAGAATTAGTAGTCAAAAATAAGCAAATTTTGTTTAATTGCAATACTATTCAAGATTATGAAAAAGTAATTAATATTTAATATGAATAAATCCCTTATTACCAACTAATTAAAAATTTTTGCGGATTTTTTCCTTGACATTTAATTAATAATTCGCCATAATAGTAAT
>NZ_VRZC01000192.1 GCF_016743215.1 Geminocystis sp. GBBB08 | reverse complement strand
CTTAAATCTATTTCTTTCATTTGTTTATTCTCCTTGCACACCAAATAAGTAATAACTATAAATTTGTTTTCATGATATACTGATTTTTGTAAATCATACCAGTATTTTTATTTTTATTCTCTATCAATTAATAATTAATTCTCAAAAAGATTTTTTAGATCATTTTTAGATTATCAATTTTATTTGTGTTTGATTGATAAGTAATCATAAAAACTAACACTAAGGAAAGCCCAGACTTAACATATATTATATATATTCGCTGATTTTTGGATTTTATTCTGAGATTTTTAATCTTAATCTATACTGAGAAGATGATCAATATATTTTTTGCTATTCTTAAATATAAACTTCATGATCGATACAATTGTTTTAGAGACAGATTTAAGTAAATGTAATCAACGATTAAGAATATCTCCTTTTGATCCGAGAATATATATTTATCGAGGAATGATATACTTTAAACTAGGGCGACTCCTTGATTCTCTTCAAGATTTTAATAAAGCTGAAGAGTTAAACCCTCAACTAACTCCTTATTTATGGGCAAGAGGTATTACTTATTATTATCTAAATAAATATAGTAAAGGTGCTCGACAATTTGAATTAGATTTAAGTGTTAATTCTCTGGATGTTGAAGAAACTCTTTGGCACTATCTTTGTATCGCCCAATTAGAAAATTCTTTGTCAGCAAGGGAATGTTTATTGCCTGTCAAGTATGATTTACCTTTATTCATGAGTCAAATCTATCATCTTTTTGCGGGAAATTTTTCCATTGAAAGTCTTTTAAATACTGTTAAGACTACCAATATTCGAGATTTATTTTATTTTAATCTTTATCTTGGTTTATATTATGAAGCTGAAAAAGAGCCAAAATATTCTATTTTTTATATAAATAAGGCCATTGATTGTAAAATAGATGATTATATGTGGTATCTTGCTTGTGTTCATCGACAGTTAAGATTAAAAAATGAAACGTAATTTATGAAAAAAATACAATTTTAATTCATGCTTCAAGCGGCAAAGATAATGTAAAACAACTACCTTGATTTTCTACTGAAATAAGGGTAATATCTCCCCCATGAAGTCGGGCTAATTCACGAGAGATAACCAAGCCTAACCCTGTGCCTCTATGCTTACGATGAAGAGGTGTATTTAATTGGGAAAAAGCCTTAAATAATTTCTGTTGGTATTCTTTTTTGATGCCAATTCCTGTATCTATTACACTAAAGTTTAAATAATTATTTTCTTTTTTCACATCTAATGTAATTGAACCATTTTCTGTAAACTTAACAGCATTCGATAATAAATTGACTAACACTTGTTTAATACGACGTTGATCTACATAACAATATTCTACCTCTGAATTGATCTTTAATTTTAACTCTAAACCTTGCTCTTGTGCTTTTGTTTTGATTAAAGCTAATGATGATTCACATAATTCATTGACTAAAATTTTTTCAAGAAATAAATCCTCTTTTTTTGCTTCAATTTTCGAGATGTCTAACAAGTCACTAACTAAGTCTAATAAATATTTTCCTGATTGATGAATAGCATCTACATATTGAGCTTGTTTTGGGTTTAATTCTCCATACAATTGTTGTTGCAACATTTTAGCAAATCCTATCACAGCAGCAATCGGTGTTCTCAATTCATGATTCATATGAGATAAATATTTGCTTTGATTTTCTTTGCTTTCTAATAGTTTTTTTGCTTCTTTTTCGACTTCTTTTTCTTTAATTTCTAAGGATTGTTGATAAAGATATATTGATAGATAATTACTTAATAAGTGAATAATGTAATCCTGATAATTTTTCTGAAGATTAAAACTATCTATTTCTATTAATAAATTGCCTAATATTTTACTTTTAAAATTTAAAGTAATTTTGTATAAAAAGTTTATTTGTTTTCCATTAACTTCATTACAATAATCAAGATTATTCACTTTATTATCTTGACGTTTCCACAATATATGACTATTTATACTTGTTTTCTGAAATTGATTAATATTATTCACAATAGATAAATATTGTTTAATATCCGTATTAATACTGTTACTATAAACAACCTTGATATTTTCGTAATCATCTTCATAATTATTAAAAACAACAAAGTTTTTTACCTCCACATATTGAGATAATATTTCATAGCAACATTGACTAAAATGATGAACATTCTCAGAATTTTCTAGCAAAGAAAATAAATAATTATGGATTTCTTGATCATTAATTTTGTGTAAAATAAAGTTGTCTTGCATATTTTTTACATTTTATTTAGGCTAATCCATCAAAAGCCATCAAAAAAGTTTTAGAATTGTCGGCGAGAGAAGATGGTAATGGTAATAGTTAATAATAAAATAATATACAAAAGTGCATAAATTACACTACTAATTAATTCTACTGTATTGGGCAAAATATTGTAAACTGCTTCATTTTTTAAGTTTAATCTTTCTAAATCTGGCAAAATTAAAAATAGAGTTTTTGTTATTTTCTCAATACTGGGATTTCCCGTAATTTTACCTAATTCTAACAGATCTCTACTTAAGTGACCCATTACAAATACTCCAAAACTCAAAAGTGTTGCTAAAACAGAACTGGTAAAAACACCAAAAGTCATGGCGATCGCCGTTAATAATGCTAATTCTAATAAAACATAAGCTAGAGCAATTAATAAACTTTGTAGAGGGTAGTTTATTCCTAGCAAACTCATTAAGACAAAATAAGTTACCGTCATGATAGCAATTAATGCCACTAGCACTCCACATAACCCTAAATGTTTTCCGATGATAAATTCTGTGGTGGTAAGGGGTTTTGGAATTAAAATTAGAACAGTTCTTTTTTCAATTTCTTTATTAATTAATCCAGTCCCCACAAATATAGCAACAATTGCACCTAATAAATTGATTCCACCTATCCCTAAATCTAAAAATATTTTTTCATCGGCATTGACAGCAATAGGCGGTAAAATACGAGATGCTAAGACCAGTAACAGGATAAAAAATCCAATTACATATAAAATTCGATCCCTAATTACTTCTCTAAAACCATTAGTTGCGATCGCCAAAATTCGAGTAAGGTTCATTGTTGTTTTGGATACCAATTCAGTTTACTGAATAGTATTTTAACAAATCACTGGTAATTAGCTATTCTTTCCGTTTCTAATAAGCTAGTTTACATCTAAGTTGCGCCTTTAAGGTAGGGAAAAGGGAAGATTGGATTTGGGAAAAGGTAAACGTTTGAGTCATTTTTTATCAACTTAAATGCTTTCCTAGCTTATCTGATTATGCTGCTAGAGGTAAATGTATTTGATAAGGAGATAATGACAAGTCAGATTTGATTAATTCACGAAAATTATGAATAACAAAAGAACAACGATTAAAATATTCTTCTAACCATTGACGATACCATTTAAGTTTGAAGTCGTCAATATCACTAGATTTTGAACCAAGATAAACAATATTACCATAATTATCGGCTTGAAACTGTTTTAACCATTCGTTTTCTGGCTTAGAAGAATGTAAGTATTTTACTACTAAAGTTACTCCTAAATATTTTTGGCTACATTTACTAATATAGTTGATGGCTTTTAAGACATCTTCTATGGTAAATTGGCTTAATTCAACAAAAATCATACCCATCATTTGAGGACTAAATTTATTATCAAAGATGGTATTTTGATTATATTGTGCCTCACGAAAATAGGTTTTATAAAAAATAGCGCCCGTTAAACAACTACCGATCAAATTTGATTCATTAAGGTATGCTTCTGTTAAATTCACCTTCGTTAGAAAAGCATTTTGAAATGTTACCTTCTTTAAATTAGCATGGGATAAATCAGAATTATTTAAGGAGGCTTGAGTAAAATTAGCACCACTCAAATAAGCCTTTTTTAAATTGACATTGTTAAGATGTGCCTGACGAAAATTAGTTTGTCTGCCATGAATGCCTGAAAGGTTGGCTTGATTCAATTTACTATAACTTAAATCACTATCATCTAAAATTGCACCCGTTAAAATTGCACCCGCTAAATTTGCACCTTTTAAATTACATTTACTGAGATTAGCATTAGTTAAATCAGCATTTTCTAAATTAGCAAAACTCAAGTCACTATTTTTTAAATTTACTTGTGCTAAATTAATACCTGTTAAATTTGCTTTGGAGAAATTATGACTATTAAAATTCCTTTCTCCTAAAAGATAACGTTGATTGATTTCTTTAATTAAGTCATTCATCGACTTGCACCTCGACCATTCAATAGTTTTTTATTTCTTGTTTATCAATTTAAGCAAAGAATGTGAAGATTTTGTGGAGAGAACTAACTGGGTAATAATTTGTTACAATTATTGTGTTTAAAATCCGTTTTTTTTTCAATTGTGATCAAGATAACAGTTTTAAATAAATTGTAATAAAATTTTAAATTATTAAAAACTTGATCATATTCCCTAAACTTAAATTAACTTTACTTAACGTTTGTTATTAACAATGAAATTCATTCTATAGGTAACATTTTGGGATTTTGAGCAATTTAAAACCTCGGCAAAAAAATTGACGAGGAAATCAAGAGAAATTATTAGATAAATTAAACTTAGAAATTATAAAAACACTACCTATGGCGTTAGTCATTTCTAAATTTTTCGGCAACGGAAATGCCACAAATCAAATAGAATTGCTATAATCATTCTCATTTTCTATGCACCGAGTAATGGGGATAGTAAAATAAAAAGTTGAGCCTTGATTTAAACAAGATTCTACCCAAATTTTACCACCATTATTTTCAATAATTTTTTTGCAAGTAGCTAAACCAATACCAATACCATCATATTGTTTATCTGTATTAATTCTTTCCAAGATTTTAAATATTCTTTGATGATCTTCTGATTTAATACCAATACCATTGTCTTTAATACTGAATAACCATTCTCCTTTTTCTTCCTTTACCGATATACTAATTTTTGGCTGACAATTATCAGGAATATATTTAATGGCGTTACTAATTAAATTTTGAAATAGTTGAGTTAATTGGGTTTGATTATAAAAGACAGTAACAGGATGTTGATTATCTTCTATTTCTATACTAATAACGGCTTGGGCTTCTTGTATTTGTTGCTTTAACAATCCTAAGACGTTTTTTATTACCTCAACACAATCCAGTATATCTTTCTCTTCATGATCGTGGTCAATTTTTGCATAAGATAAAAGAGTATCAATTAATTGATTCATGGTATTGCTAGAATCAGAAATAAACTGTAATAGCTGAAAAGATTTTTCCCCTAAATTATCTTTGTCTAAATATAAAATTAATTGACTACTAGCTAAAATAGTTTGTAACGGTTGCTTTAAATCATGGGAAACAATATAAGCATAATTTTCTAATTCCCGATTAGATACTGACAATTTTTGATTAAGAATGTTAATTTCTTTGAGTTTTTGTTTTCTTTCTATAGCGTATCGTATTGCTCGTTGTAAATTATCTAAATTAATCTCACCTTTTACTAAATAATCTTGAGCGCCTTCTCTTACTGATGTTATGGCAATTTCTTCATCATCTAACCCTGTTAAAATCAAAATAGGAATATCATTACTATGGGCATAAATCGTCTTCACTGTATCCAGATTTTGACTATCAGGTAAGGATAAATCTAATAAAATAACATCAAAAGTCGTATTTTGTAAATTAATGATTGCTTCTCGGCAAGTTGAAACATGAGTTAAATCTACCTGAAGAGTTTGTAACTTTTGAAATTGCTTTTTAATGATAATTATATCAGGCAAATTATCCTCTACCAAGAGAATATGAAGATAAGTTAAAGAGGACAACATATCACAAGATTAATAGTATTAATAGTTTAAAGGATAACGAGCTAATTTGACCCAAAAATGATCAATTGCTTCCATACAATCATAAAATCCTTGTAAATCTATAGGTTTAGTTAAATAAGAATTGGCATGGCAGTTATAACATTCTAAAATGTCTTCATTATTTTCAGATGTACTTAAAATAATTACAGGTATTCTTTTATATCTAATATCCAATTTTATTTCTTTTAACACTTCTAAGCCATTTTTACGAGGTAAATTTAAGTCTAATAATATCAAATCAGGACGAGGTTTTTGTTCATAACCTTCTTCTTGATGTAAAAAATTGATTGCTTCAATACCGTCTTTTACTACATGAAGATTTGTAAAAGTCTTCATTTTATTAAAAGTATTTTTCATCAAAATCACATCAGCGAAGGAATCTTCTACTAATAAAATTTCTACTGCGTGTAAACACATTGATTCTGTTAAGTAATTTTAAGATATTTTAAGTAAAGTAAAGTAAAATTTTGCTCCTTTTCCTATCTCTGATTCTACCCAAATTTTACCTCCATGACGAGTCACAATTTTTTCACATAAAGCTAAACCAATACCAGTACCTTCATACTCACAACTATTATATAATCTTTGAAAAACAATAAAAATTTTTTGTTGAAATTCTAACGGAATACCTATACCATTATCTTCAACACAAAATAACCATTCATTTTCTAATGATTCTACCGTTATATTAATTATTATAGAC
>NZ_VRZC01000191.1 GCF_016743215.1 Geminocystis sp. GBBB08 | reverse complement strand
CCTTTAGTCGCTTTACCCAAATTTCAGGATATGAAAATTAGCATTGCACCTGATGGATTTGGGATATTATTTGATCAATTAATCACAGAAAATGATGTACCTCAAAACTCTTTAAAAACTGCTTTACCTGATGATGAATTATTGACTGATTCTGCTGAATTAATTTTAAGTAGCAGATTATGGTTATTAGCATTACCCTCCCAAGAATCAACACAACCGCAACTAGAAGAATTACCGATCGCTGGATTTAAACCTCAATGGAGTCCTTAAGTAACCTAAATTGGCTTTAAAAATAGGTGATGACTGACTCTCGTTGACGTGGCAGACTAAGTAAACAGGGAGATTATGTCTTTTATCAATGAATAATAAGTACTCGTGCAAAATAGATTGTGAATTTTTAAATTAATTAAAATAACATACAATCCTTGTTGCCTATTGCTTATTATCTTTTGTATTTCATAAAGTAAACATACAATTAATTTTGCCTACTTACTTATTCTCTCAAATGTCTTTCACGATTTTTCTTCTGTCGAACGGAGATTTACAGCCATTTTCAGATCAATGAACCACAAAATTTTATTATAAATGTAGGGTGAGGTGTGCATCGCAATATTGGGGTGTAGTTTGCCAATTTAAAAAACGCTGTAAGTAATGATAATTCCTAATTCGATAATTCCTAATTCCTAATTATTGCTAATTGCTTAATATTGCTCCTTAATTAAAATCCATTCATAACCGTTAGCAATGCCTTGGAAATAATCTGCCATAGTTTCGATGGGATAAGGTGTATTACCAGTTTCACCAAACCAGCGATCGTAAATATCAATGGCACTTGGTGTATCCGTTACGACACCTTGCATAAATTTAACGATGCTATAATTAACAATATCTCGCCACTGAGAGTCATTTTCAGGAAGAGTACAAGCATAGGATTCAATCATATAAGGAAATTCAGGTACAATTTCGTAACTATTAGACTTATCTCCTTGTTTTTTAAGGGCTTGTAATAGAATTCCATCCCCAGCAAAACCATCAATTTCGCCTTTTTGTAATTTTTGCCAACCTTCTTCTTCACTGGTTACAGGGATCAAATTCGCTCTTTGAGCAAATGTTTTCATAGCTTTTTCATTAGTAGTTTTAGGAATTACGCCAATTTTTGCTCCTACGAGAGACTCACTATTAGCAAAACCACTACCTTTTTTAACAATCATTTGTGTGCCACTAGCAAAATAACTAACGGAAAAATCAACTATTTTATCTCTTTCCCACGTCACCGTAGTTGAACCACATTCGATGGCAATATCACCATTTTTGATTTTGTCAAAGCGATTATTAGTATCAATTTTGATTAATTCTAATTTAATGGGTTTTCCTAATTGTTCTTGGGTATGAGTGCGAATTAACTCTAATATATCAAGAGAATAACCCACAGGCTTCCCTTGATTATCGACAAAAGCAAAAGGAGGAGTATCAATACGATAACCTGCCCTAATTATCCCTGCTGTTTTAATTTGGTTTAAAACTTCACCGGCAAAAACAGGTATTTGTACACCACAAATTAAAGAAAAAGATAATCCTATCGGAATCAGTTTTTTGAACATTATTTATCAAGGTAAATTACTAATTATTAATTGATAAGTACCAGTGCAGAATAAATTTTATCTAAGCAATGGAAGACAAAGAGTTTAAACCCCTTGTTACTGTTTGTTTTCCTAGATTGCTCAAAAATAAAATAGACAATTAATTTTGCTTACCTATTTATCGCAATCCTAAATTATTGGTTAAAAATCAATGATGAAAAAAACTTATCTGAGATGAATACAAGGAATTGAAGATAACAATATTATTGTGTTTTACAATTATTACTTATTACTTATTAGCTATGACTTAGGGAATAACGGTTTCTTTTTTCACTGGCTCGTCTTTAAAGACGAATTTTAGTAATGGAGGTGCAATAAAAGTTGTTGCAATTACCATAACGATAATAGCGGCATCTGTAGCTGGATCTAATGCACCACTAGCGGAACCGACTCCGGCAAAAACTAAACCGACTTCTCCCCTAGGTATCATGCCGACACCAATAGCCAATTTATTGAGGGTTGCTTGTCCCCAAACTGTATAACCAGTAATTACTTTACCTACAATAGCTGCTATAATTAAGAAAGAAGCAATAATTAAACCTTCACGATTACTAGGAATAGCTGGGTTTAAGACGCTTAAATCAGTTTTTGCACCGACACAAACGAAGAATATTGGTACAAAAATATCAGCAACGGGAATAATTTGTTTTTCTAATTCCTTGCGTTTTTCCGTTTCAGCTAAGACTAAACCAGCGGCAAATGCCCCTAAAATGGCTTCTAGTTGAATGACATTAGCTATATAGGATAAAATAAAAGCAAAGATAATGCCAGTGATAAGGATACTTCCTCTAGTTTCCATGTTGTTAACCAGACTGACTAACCAAGGACTAATTAAGCGACCTAGTAAAATAGTACCAATTAAAAAAGTAGCGGCGGTAATAATTAGATAGATAATTTGACTAACTTGTACTTCTCCGGTTTTGGCTAAACTGGCAACTACAGCTAAAACGATAATTCCTAAAATATCATCTAATACTGCTGCACCAATGATAATTTGTCCTTCTTCGGAGCTTAATTTTCCTAATTCTGCCAATACTTTTGCCGTAATCCCAATACTTGTAGCGGTTAATGCCGCCCCAGCAAATACAGATGGTACTAGAGGAAGATGGAAAATGTATAATAATCCCAATGTACCGAGAATAAAAGGTACAGCAACGCCTACTACAGCAACGATGGTAGCGGAAGGACCGACTCTAATTAACTCTTTTAAATCAGATTCTAAACCAATTTCAAAAAGTAAGATGATAACGCCTAATTCAGAAAGAACAGAGATAACTTCACTCATGCTATGAAATACTAATTCTTCTGTGGCAGGAGTTAAGTTCGCTGTATTTTCTAGTAATTGAATAATGAGAGAATCTTGTGCACCTAAACCACTTTCAGGAAAAACTAAAAATTTGAAAGCAGAAACACCAATAATGACACCGCCCACTAACTCACCTAAAACGGCGGGGAGTCCGATACGAGAGCATAATTCACCACCTAATTTACTAGCAAAATAAATAATAACTAGACTTAATAAGACACCGGCTAAAATCAAGGAAGGATCAGCTTTTGGTGTTTCTGTAGCCATTGCTAAAACAGGATAAAACCAAGTCATAAATCTCTATTTAGTTTCTAAGTTTATGTTTTTTTGATTGTTTAATTTAACTTATCATAAGGCAATTTAGAAATTAGGAATGAGAAATTAGAAATTGGCACTCAGGTTTAATGGATTTGTAGAAGTTAATAATTACTTATTTTCGGCTTATTTCCCATTATAAGTTCGGAAACCCGTACAGTTAAGGTACTTGCTATGACAATGAATTTTCGGTTAAATTAGCACTCGTAAGATGAGAGCGCTAAAAATAAAACGACTCACTAAAAACCATAATTAACCTAAAATAAGGAGTTAAAAATCAATGGCTGCAATTACCATTAATGTATCAACAGTAAAACCTTTAGGCGATCGAGTATTCGTAAAAGTCAGTGAAGCAGAAGAAAAAACTGCCGGTGGAATTTATTTACCTGACAACGCCAAAGAAAAACCCCAAATAGGTGAAGTTGTTACCGTAGGGGATGGTAAAGTAAATGATAAAGGAGAACGTACTGCTGTGGAAGTTAAAGTTGGCGATAAAGTACTTTACTCCAAATACGCAGGTACAGATATTAAACTAGGAACTGATGACTATGTTTTACTCTCCGAAAAAGACATTCTCGCCGTAGTATCCTAACCTCTTATATTCAATCCTTAAGACGTTATTAAAAAAGGAAAAAACCCTTTTGCGTCTTTGCGCCTTTGCGAGAAAAAACCAAAAATATCAAAAAAATTACAAAAAATAGAAAGAACTAATTATGGCAAAATCAATTATTTACAACGAAGAAGCCCGTCGTGCGCTCGAAAAAGGGATCGACTTATTAGCAGAAGCAGTAGCTGTGACTTTGGGTCCAAAAGGACGTAACGTAGTATTAGAGAAAAAATTTGGAGCACCTCAAATCATTAATGACGGTGTTACCATCGCTAAAGAAAGTGAATTAGAAGATCACATCGAAAATACTGGTGTAGCTTTAATTCGTCAAGCCGCTTCTAAAACCAATGATGTTGCCGGTGACGGTACAACAACCGCTACTGTGTTGGCTCATGCCATCGTGAAAGAAGGATTACGCAACGTTGCCGCCGGTGCTAACCCCATCGCCCTCAAACGTGGTATCGACAAAGCTACAGAGCATTTAGTCGAAAAAATTGCGGCTCATGCTAGAAAAGTAGAAGATAGCAAAGCCATTGCCCAAGTGGGGACAATTTCCGCAGGTAATGACGCTGAAGTTGGCGATATGATTGCTAAAGCTATGGATAAAGTTGGACAAGAGGGCGTAATTTCTCTTGAAGAAGGCAAATCCATGGAAACCGAACTCGAAATCACCGAGGGTATGCGTTTTGATAAAGGTTACATCTCTCCTTACTTCGTAACCGATACCGAGCGTATGGAGGCAGTATTTGAAGATCCTTTCATCTTGATTACTGACAAAAAAATTACCTTAGTACAAGACTTAGTACCTGTTTTAGAACAAGTGGCTCGTCAAGGTAAACCCTTAATTATCATCGCTGAAGACATCGAAAAAGAAGCTCTTGCAACCTTAGTTGTGAACCGTCTTCGTGGTGTTTTAAACGTTGCTGCCGTGAAATCCCCCGGATTTGGCGATCGCCGTAAACAAATGTTAGAAGACATCGCTGTTTTAACTGGTGGACAAATGATCAGCGAAGATGCAGGATTAAAACTAGACACTACCACTGTAGATCAATTAGGTACAGCTCGTCGTGTCACTATTACCAAAGATAGCACTACTATTGTAGCAGAAGGTAACGAAAAAGACGTTAAAACCCGTTGTGATCAAATTCGTCGTCAAATCGAAGAGTCTGATTCTTCCTACGACAAAGAAAAATTACAAGAGCGTTTAGCAAAATTAAGTGGCGGTGTTGCTGTAATTAAAGTAGGTGCAGCGACAGAAACCGAAATGAAAGATCGTAAGTTACGTTTAGAAGATGCTATCAACGCCACTAAAGCGGCAGTAGAAGAAGGTATTGTTCCAGGTGGTGGTACAACCTACGCTCATTTAGCTCCTGAATTAGAAGAATGGGCTAAAGCTAATCTTAGTGCAGAACAGTTAACTGGTGCTTTAATCGTAGCTCGTGCTTTAAATGCCCCATTAAAACGTATTGCTGAAAATGCGGGTCAAAATGGTGCAGTAGTAGCCGAAAGAGTCAAAGAAAAAGACTTCAACACTGGCTATGATGCTTCTAATAACGTGTATATAGATATGTTTGAAGCTGGTATTGTTGATCCTGCAAAAGTAACTCGCTCTGCGATTCAGAATGCGGCATCCATCGCCGGTATGGTATTAACTACCGAGTGTATTATTGTTGATAAACCTGAAAAAGATAAAACTCCCGCTCCTGCCGGTGGTGGTGACTTCGATTACTAAAATCTAAGTTTCAATAAATAATCATAGGGTGGGTCATTTTTGGCTCACCTTTTTTATTTGAGATGCTTAATTAAGGTATTTGTTAATTTTTCCAATTTCAGAGCAATTTCTGTTCTATGACATCTTTGATAATCTATCTCTGCACATAAAAGCAATACATTACCTTTCTGAAGTATTTTAGAAACTTGTAGCAACTCTTTTTCTGCTTCCTCAATAGATGGAGGAATCCAATGACTGTTACCAGATGTATTCCCTAAAGCAATTTTAGATAAATATTTAATATTTTGAGAAAGACAGAGTTTTTCAATACTATCTCCATACCATTTTCTCGACCATGCACGAGGACTTAATCTTATATCAATAACGCAAGTTATATTAAATTCTTGAAGATACTTAAGAAAAATATCATAATCTTTCCGATTTCCATAACCAAAAGTTAATAGCATATTTTAATTGTATAATGTTATAAATTCTAAGAATCAAATAGATTTAAAGTTTTTTGTTCAGATTTAATAATAATTTTCGGAGGATAAAAAATTCCTATAATCATAAAAGTTTTACAATGTTGTTTAAAATTACCTACAATAAAATAAATATCTTTTTTTGAAAGAAAATCATCTTGTAACTTTTGTTTAACTTTAGATACTGCTTCTTTTTCTCTGCTTTGTAATGTCAATGCTTTAGATTTATCTCGGCATCCTCTATAAAGTTGTAAAATTTCCCAATCGCTTATAGTATATTTATGTTGAGTTCCATCAACTTCTGTAAATTGATAACCAAATTGATAAGGAATTTTCTCTAAATCAAAAGATGGTTCAAATAAATCTAACTGATTTAATATATTTTTTTTCCCTTCACTCCATTCACGGTCAGTTTCCTTTGAAAAATATTTTTCGATACTTTTTGGCTTAATTATTCCTAATGATTTCCCTTGAGTTTGAATTTCAGCAACGGAATTGAATTGTAAAGGTAAAACAAAAGAT
>NZ_VRZC01000190.1 GCF_016743215.1 Geminocystis sp. GBBB08 | reverse complement strand
TTCCAGTGCCGTTAATGGCCCCAGTGCCTGATAGAGTTAGGTTTTCGATATTGACTTGAGAGGCGAGACTATAAGTAACAGAAGATATGACTATATCTGTTCCGGCGTTGGCCGCTTCGGTAATTTTATCAGTAGTGGTATCAACAATATAAGTATTGTTACCAATACCACCAATTAAGGTATCAACACCAGCCCCACCATCAAGGGTATCGTTACCGGCACCACCATTAAGAAGGTTAGCATTGGCGTTACCAGTAATGATATTGTTGAGACTGTTGCCCGTACCATTGATGGCACTACCTGTTAAAGTGAGGTTTTCTACATTGACTTTTAATGTGTAATTGATGGAAGATATAACGGTATCGGTTCCGTTATTTAAACCTTCAGCAACAATATCTCCCACATTATCTACCACATAAGTATCATTACCTGCACCACCAATTAATAAGTCTGCACCTGCTCCTCCATCGAGGTAATCATTCCCAGCTCCAGTAGTTATATCATCACTTCCGGCACCACCTTTAACCCAATCATTAGTAGCAAGCCCTAAAAAGCTCAAAGTACCAGCAAATCCACTCAAATCAAAGTTTTCAAACTTAACTGCTGATGTACCTAGTAGATCTAAAATTTGATTAGTAGCGTTATTGGCATCAATGGAGATAGAATTGCTACTGCTTCCACCGCTAATAACTAGAGTATCGGTACCAGCACCACCATTAAGAATATCATTTTGGAGGTTGGCAAAGGTACTGGTGATGGTGTCATTTCCATTGCCACTGTCAATAATATCTATTTGCCCTGTGGTGCTGACGGAGTTATCATAATAACTTATATCAATAATTTGTACCCCCCCAACGTCATCTGCAACGTAGGCGTAGAGACCAGCAACATCCACTCCTCTGGCTGTGCCGGGTGTATCAAAAGTTCCAACGATAGTGGGTGCGGCCGGATTACTGATATTGATAACTTGCACTCCAGTACTACCATCGCCAATGTAAGCATAGTTTCCTACTATGTTAATGCCTCTTGCAGTGCCGGGGGTGTCAACACTGCCGACTAAAGTGATGGCGGCTGGGTTGCTGACGTTGAGAATTTGTAGTCCTTTATCTTGATCCGTTACATAGGCTAAATTTCCTATGATCTGAATACTGTTAGCAGTGCCTGGAGTATCATAAGTGCCAATGATTGTGGGATTAGTCGGATTGCTGACATCAATAATTTGCAGTCCTGCTGTACCGTCTGTGACATAAGCTCTGTTACCTACTATCTCCACAGTTCTTGTTTGTCCTGGAGTTTGAACACTACCAACGATCGTGGGGGTAGCTGGATTGCTCACATCAATGATTTGCAGTCCTGTAGTATCATCTGCTAGATAAGCATAATTTCCGACTACCTGTACACGATAAGCATTACCCGGAGTATCTACAGTGCCGACTAAAAATGGTGCGGCCGAATTACTGACATCAATGATTTGCAGCCCCGCAAGTTGATCAGCGACATAGGCTAAGTTCCCTATTACTTGAACACCTCTCGATTCCCCGGCAGTATCAAAAGTTCCTTTGAGGATAGGTGCGGCAGGATTGGTGATGTCGAGAATTTGTAATCCTTTATCAAAATCAGCGACATAAGCTAAATTACCGATTACTTGGACACGAAAAGCCGTACCGGGTGTGTCAAACAAACCCTTTAAAGTTATAGCCATAGATATTTTAAGATCAATGATGAATTTTCTAATTTTTTGTACCAAATGGTACTTCAAGAAACAAATTGACTATTGCTTTCGATATGTATTTTAAGGGTATAGCATTCTGCAGGAGGCATTCTAGTGGAGACAGAAGGAAAATCCTTACTGTTGATAAGTTTCAAAGTTTGAGAATGTCTTAACCAACTTGTTCTCTGCTATATAATCACTTAAATCCTTTTTTTGTTTCTTAATTCAGATTATAGCAAAATCTAAATTAATTTTCAATACATTTTTATTTTATTTTAAAATGTGATAAATAATTAGTAACAGATAGGTTAAGACGTGGCTTTAGGGTTACAAGGTAAATTTGATGGTATTGTCACTGCACCTATGACGAAATTTTTATGGTAACAAGCCAGTAATAATTATCCAGATCGAACCTAACAGTATGATTTCTGCTATTGAATTGGCGATCGTCTTGTGTCAAAATCCTAGATTAAAATGAAACCTTTTATTTGAGCTAGTTTTATGATTTTCTTCTGTCGTGGAATTTCTAATTGTCAAGTAATTTAATTTACTTTTTATCTATTTATTGTTAATTGTTCATTCTTGATTGTTCATGAGCAATAACTCTTTCACATTTTGTTACAATAATCTATGATAAGTAAATGTAAAAAGAATTTTCGTGCCTAGAAATATGATAAATTCTAAAAGCTAGTGTTGTTGAATTATAGCCACACTTTCCTCCATCTCAGAATCATTTTTCAAAATCCGATGAATTCTGACTCGTTTAACAAATATAGAAACACTTATTATGACAAAAGATCTCAGTAAATATAGAAATATAGGCATTTTTGCTCACGTTGATGCAGGTAAAACTACTACCACTGAAAGAATCCTCAAATTAACTGGTAAAATTCACAAAATTGGTGAAGTACACGAGGGGGCAGCTACCACTGACTTCATGGAACAAGAACAAGAAAGAGGTATTACCATCCAATCCGCCGCTACAAGTTGTTTCTGGAAAGATTATCAATTTAACATTATCGATACTCCCGGACACGTTGACTTTACTATTGAAGTATATCGCTCCTTAAAAGTACTTGACGGTGGTATCGGTGTATTTTGTGGTTCTGGTGGGGTTGAACCTCAATCAGAAACTAATTGGCGTTATGCAAACGATTCTAAAGTAGCTCGTATTATTTATGTTAATAAGCTCGATCGCACGGGAGCAGATTTCTTCCGTGTTGTCAAGCAAGTTAAAGAAATTTTGGCGGCGACTCCTTTAGTCATGGTGTTACCTATTGGTGTTGAAACTGAATTTAAGGGAGTTGTTGATCTTCTCACCCGTAAAGCATGGATTTGGGATGATTCTGGTGATCCTACTAATTACATTATTCAAGATGTTCCTGAAGACATGAAAGACGATGTGGAATTATATCGTGAACAGTTAATCGAGACTGCGGTAGAACAAGATAATGACTTAATGGAAAAATATCTTGAAGGAGAAGAAATTGCTATTGAAGATATTAAACGTTGTATTCGTAAAGGTACCCGTGATCTGGTTTTCTTTCCTACTTATTGCGGTTCTTCTTTCAAAAATAAAGGGGTACAATTAATATTAGATGGTGTTGTGGACTATTTACCTGATCCTACCGAAGTGAATCCTCAGCCTATTACTGATATAGAAGGTAACGAAACTGGTGAATTTGCGAAAGTTGATCCGAATGAACCTTTACGAGCTTTAGCTTTCAAAATTATGGATGATCGTTATGGGGCTTTAACTTTCACCCGTATTTACTCAGGAGTGTTAAGTAAAGGTATGACGGTATTAAATACAGCTACTGGCAAAACTGACCGTATTGGCCGTCTTGTAGAAATGCACGCTAATGATCGCATCGAAATTGACTCCGCTCAAGCTGGTGACATTATTGCTATTGTCGGGATGAAAAACGTTCAAACTGGTCATACTCTTTGCGATCCTGATAAACCAGCAACCCTTGAACCAATGGTATTTCCCGATCCGGTAATCTCCATCGCCATCAAACCAAAAAATAAAGGTGGTAACGAAAAAATGGGTCTTGCCCTCAGTAAAATGGTACAAGAAGATCCTTCTTTTTATGTGGAAACCGATCAAGAAAGTGGCGAAACCATTATTAAAGGAATGGGTGAATTACACCTCGATATTAAAGTTGACATCCTTAGACGTACCCATGGTGTTGAAGTAGAAGTTGGTAAACCTCAAGTAGCTTACCGTGAATCGATCACTAAAGTAATTAATGATAGCTATACCCACAAAAAACAATCTGGTGGTTCTGGTCAATTTGGACGTATCGACTACACCATTGAACCAGGCGAACCCGGTACTGGTTTTCAATTTGAGTCTAAAGTTACAGGTGGTAACGTTCCTCGAGAATTTTGGCCAGCCGTACAAAAAGGTTTTCAAGCTAGTATTGTCAAAGGTGTGTTAGCTGGTTTCCCTTGTGTTGATCTCAAAGTTACTTTAACTGATGGTGCTTTCCACGCAGTGGACTCTAGTGCGATCGCTTTTGAAATTGCAGCTCGTGCCGGTTATCGTCAATCCATACCTAAAGCCGGTCCTCAGTTATTAGAACCTATTATGAATATAGATGTATTTACACCCGAAGATCACATGGGAGACGTTATTGGGGATCTTAATCGTCGTCGTGGCATGATCAAATCTCAGAATACAACTCCTATGGGTGTAAGAATTAAAGCCGAAGCACCGTTAAGTGAAATGTTCGGTTATATCGGAGACTTAAGAACCATGACTTCAGGGCGTGGTCAATTTTCTATGGAATTTGATCATTATGCACCTTGTCCTAAAAACGTAGCTGACGAAGTGATCAAAGAAACAAAAGAAAGGGAATTAGCCGCAGCTAAATAACTGTAGTGGGGTTAATAAATGAACAAAAACAAATCACTTCCACCCCCACGGCTGTTTCATTCTTCAAGTTAAATCATATTTTTTCATAAGTAAGTACGCAAAATTAATCGATGCCCTTTGTTTTTCTCAAATCTATGATAACAAGGGGTTTAAACCCCTTACCTATATACAATTAATTTTGCACTGGTACTTAATTCATTTTAATGGACGTTATTTGTTAGCTTTGAAATTTATGTTTAAGAGGGATAATTGCTCATAACCATTAATATCAAGTTTGGATGATTAATTATAAATCAAGTTGGTAGTAATGGCTAAAGCCATCTATCCACAAGCCTTTTAAGGCTTACTACATTAATCGCTAATTTTCAATTATCCAGTAGCCTGTAAGTTTTACTATCATATTTTCACTGATCATAGACAAAAATGAATGAAGCATTTAGTAATTTACTTCAACAACAGTATGATAGTTTACCCTATCCCAAAATACCTCTTGAAAAATCCCCTGAGAATGAATATAATTCCCTTTTTATTCATAATTTAGTAACTCCTTATTATCTTTGCCATCAAAAAATAATTAATACCAAAAATAAAGTTATTTTAGATGTAGGTTGTGGTAGTGGTTGGACATCATTAAATTTAGCTTTTGCAAATCCTGAAGCTAAAATTATTGGTATCGACTTGTCTCAAAATTCCTTAGATGTTGCTCAACAAAGACTTAAATTTTACAATTTTGAAAATGTTGAATTTTATCAACTACCGATGGAAAATATTGAGCAATTAAATTATGAATATGACTATATAAATTGTGAAGATGTTCTTTATTTTTGTGATGATCCTATTAAGAGTTTAAGTGCTTTAAAATCAGTTTTAAAACCTGATGGAATTATTCATGGTAATTTTCATAGTTATTATCAAAGATTTTATTTTTATCTTTCTCAAGAATTGTTTCGCTGTTTAGGTTTATTTGATAATAATCCTCAAGATTTTGAAATAGCGGTTGTAGCCGAGACAATGAAAAATCTCAAATCTGATGTTTTGTTGAAAAAAATTGTTGGAGGAATTTTTAATGATAATAACGTGGATTTCACTTCAGAAAAAACTAAACAATCTGTTTTAATGAATTATTTAATTCAAAATGATAAAGGTTATACTATTCCTCAGATCTTTGAAATTTTACAAGCATCTCAATTACAATTTTTAACTATGACTAATTGGCGACATTGGGATATTAGCAATTTGTTTAATGATCGAAATAATCTGCCGACAGTATGGGAATTGATCTTAGAAAACGCTTTTGAAGAAGAAAAGTTACATTTTTTTGAATTACTTAATCCTATTCATCGTTTAATTGATTTTTGGTGTATTCATGACAATAGTTTCAATAGTTTTAAATCTTTATCAACATGGGATCAAAAAGATTGGCAACAGGCGAAAATACAACTTCATCCCCAGTTAAAATCTTCTGCCATAAAAGATGATTTATTAACCACAATTAAGAAACAAAATTCTTGGGAAATAAGTAAATATATTACTCTGCCTACCATCGCACCTGTTGAGATTTCCTGTAATTTATCGGCATTATTATTACCATTATGGGAAAAACCTCAAACCTTTGAAGAATTAGTCGCTCATTGGTTAAAAATTCAACCCATAAATTTAATTACTTCAGAAGAAAAAACAAAGGCAGAAGCTACGGAAGAAATCATCAATTTTATTATCAAATTAGAAACTTTTTTATATTTATTAGTTGAAAAAATTTAGTTATTTTCAATCTTGATAACAGAGGAAAAATTAAAAATATTTGTCTATCAATTATTTTCACAAGAAACCTGAAGATAAAATTCTTCTAAGGCTTTAATACATTCTAAATCATCATAAACTCGATGGTGATTAGCTTTAATTTTTTCTCTAATTTCCTCTCGATAGGATGAATCATTACCCAATCTGACGGCTATTTCTATATATTCCTCTTCAGAAGATGCGATCGTCTCTGT
>NZ_VRZC01000018.1 GCF_016743215.1 Geminocystis sp. GBBB08 | reverse complement strand
GAACTAGGGTGAGTTTAGGGAAGCCAGTTTTCATCTAAGATTTGTTCAAGAGATGCGATCGGGTTTTTGGGGAAAGTATGGAGGGGGAGTTGAGATTTATCACAAACAATATTACGACTATTTTGATAACATTCTTCAACTATATCTCTAAGATAAAGCTTTAAACTGGGACTATCTTGTAATAGACGTTTAATTTGAAGACGAAAATTACGGATTTCCCCTTTCCAATGACTTTTATTTCTTTCTTTTTCTGTTTCCCAATAGCCCAATTTTAAGAGATGTTCTATCAATCTCATTAATAAACTTTCCAGTTTTCTTTTATCCCTTTTACTCAAATCTAATACCTCTTCAATTAAATTCTCCCAATCAACAGAATTAAAATCATGATTTTCTATTCTTTTAACGGTTTCTAATACCCAGAGATTATAGTCTGTATCGTACAAACTTTTGTTTTCAGTTTTCAATTGAACTACCATATATTTGACCTCTATTTGATCGATAATTTTAATTGTAAGTCCTTTTTTATTGAAACTGAAAAGGGTGCAATGTTTAGAGAGATTATGTTTTTGTGAGTCAATAAAATTATTTTAAAGTGCATCGAATATTAGGAATTTTTCTACCTGTCTTCTTGGGCACTTGTCCATCTGCCTTACTCTTTATCTTTTTTTTCTGTAGAACTAGGGTGAGTTTAGGGAAGCCAGTTTTCATCTAAGATTTGTTCAAGAGAGGCGATCGGCTTTTCGGGGAATCTATCAAGAGGTAGTTGGAAATGTTTGGAAGCCAATTTACAACCTTTTAGATAACAGTCAAAAAACTTATTATTGAGGTGATTGTTTAAACTAGGACTATCTTCTAATTCTTCCATGATTTGCAATCGAAAATTCAATATTTCTCTCTCCCAATGACTTTTATTTCTTTCTTTTTCAGAATCCCAATATTGTAAAATTAGTAGGTGTTCTATCAATTTCATTAATAAACTTGTCATTTTTCTTCTTTTGCGTTCACTCAAGTCTAAAACCTCCTCAATTAAGTTTTCCCAGTCAACAGCGTTAAAATTTTTATTTTCTAGTTGTTTAACTGTTTCTAATATCCAAAGATTATAGTCAGTCTCATATAAATTTGTTTTGTTTTTGATTAATTCGGCTACCATTACGATTACCTCCGATTTTTAAGTAGTTTTATTATAAATTATGTTCACGAAAAAGGTCTGCGATCGCCTAAAAACTCATCATTTAAAGAGCCTTAAAGCCATCACAGACACTTGATTTTGATAATTTTGACTTGCAAATCAAAAATTAGAATAAACCCAAAGTTAAAGACTTATCAATGGGGAAAATAGATCCAGCACCTAACCAAAGAGTTACGGCAGTACCAAATAAAAATACAGTCATCGCAATAGGGCGACGGAAAGGATTTTGGAACTTGTTAACACTTTCGATGAAGGGTATCAACATTAAACCTAAAGGAATAGCTGCTTGACAAGCAATACCTAAAAGTTTGTTAGGTAAAACTCGCAAAATTTGGAATACGGGATATAAATACCATTCAGGTAAAATTTCCAAAGGAGTAGCAAAAGGATCAGCAGGTTCGCCAATCATAGCAGGATCAAGAATAGATAAACCAACGATTAAACCTAAAGTACCTAAAATACAGACAGGAAACATATAGAGAATATCGTTAGGCCATGCAATCTCACCATAATAATGATGACCCATATTTTGAGCTAATTTGGCTCTTAATTTTGGATCATCGAGATCAGGTTTTTTGATTAACTGAGAGTTAGGGTTGGACATAGTGTGTAGTTATCTCCTAAAGGAAGAAAGATGGAACAAAAAAAGCCAAATATTTTTTTATTTTATCTTGATTATGTAGGTTGGGTTGAAGTCACTAAACCCAAATTAAATAGTAAACTAATTTACTGGTTTAATGGGGTTGCAAGTTGTTTAACTCAACCTACGACAAAATTGTCAAGGAATTTACAACGGACCTGAAATACCCTGTTTACGGATTAAGAGGAAGTGTAATAACATGAATACTGCCATTAACCAAGGTAAGACAAAGGTGTGAATAGTATAGAAACGGGTTAAAGTAGCTTGACCTACACTTGCACCACCTCTTAAAAGTTCTACCATTTGATCACCAACGACAGGAATAGCCGCAGGTACGCCAGATACGATTTTAACGGCCCAATAACCTACTTGATCCCAAGGTAAAGAATAACCAGTTACACCAAAGGAAACGGTAATTACTGCCATAGTTACACCCACAATCCAAGTCAACTCACGAGGTTTTTTGAAACCACCCGTTAAATAAACACGGAACACATGGAGAATTAACATTAACACCATCATACTAGCTGACCAGCGATGGACTGAACGAATTAACCAGCCGAAGTTAACTTCATTCATAATGAATTGAACGGAAGTAAAGGCTTCGGTAACGGTAGGTTTGTAATAAAACGTCATCGCAAACCCCGTAGCAAATTGAATTAAGAAGCAAGTTAAAGTAATTCCGCCTAAGCAATAAAAAATATTGACGTGGGGGGGAACGTATTTGCTACTAATATCATCGGAAATCGCATCTACTTCTAGGCGATCGTTAAACCATTTATAAACAGGAGAATCGGTTACTTGTTTAGTAAACATTAAGCCGTGAACTTTTAGGAATTATTATGTACAGTGATTTTTTAATCAGTTTAATAACGATAAATCTCAGTTTTGTTGAGGACTTATAGTTATACTTTAGTCAATGGAATTATATCATGACGTTGTAGCAAGGAATAACATCTTCAACGATGGTTGTGACTTTAATACTTGCTAAATAAAATTTAACATATCTTTAAGTTTTAATGCCAATTATCAATCATAATTACTTATTTTGTAAAGATTTCTTAACAATCAAAAAGCAAGTCTTGTGATTTAAGATTTAACTTAAACTTTGTGACTTGCTCTTATTCTTTTACGCAAAACAATATTCAACAATCCAATTTTTTGACAATGTTTTTATTGAAGTCAAATAATACAAAAATCATTGCCTATGGTCAATTTTATGATCACCTTACCTTATTTATTGATGAATGTAAATAAAAATAATTATCTAACTACTAATCTTTTAATCCTAAGATTTTACTTAACGAAAGCGTTTTTTGCGACGGGCAACGGCTTTGCGTTTTTGCTTTTCAATAGGGGTTTCAAAGTGACGCAGACGTTTAATATCGGCGAAGATTCCTGCTTTAGAAACTTGTCTTTTAAAACGACGTAAAGCTGATTCTATATTTTCATTTTGTCCTACAACCACTTGGGTCATTTAATAGCCTCCTTACTAGAATTTTATTGTAATTTTAAAACTAATTTATAATTATAACTTAGTCATCGGCGTTTCACAATCCACAACTTAATTAAAATTTAATTGTATTTTTATAAATACTAGTATACTCAATTATAACTATTAATAACTCAAAATATTAAAATTATGAACTATGATCATCAAGAAATTCAATTACTCGGTACTATTCAACCCCATGGTGTTTTAATTATTTTAAATGATCCAGAATTAACTATTTGTCAAGTTAGTCAAAATACAGAAAAATGGTTAGGTTATCAGCCTAATGATTTAATAAATAAGCACATTTCTTTACTTTTAAATGAGAAACAAGTTGAAGCTATTACTAACTGTTTAAAGAAAGACTTTAATTATATTAATCCTTTAGATTTAAAGATTAAAAAACAATTTTTTCAAGGAATTATTCATAGTTTTAATAATTTTATTTTTTTAGAATTAGAAATAATAAATCAATCCTATAGTTCTAATTTTTTTCAATTTTATCAAGTTACTAATAACATTATAAAAAAGCTGCAAAAAACTAAAAATTTAATGGAATTATCCACAATTATTGTTGCAGAAATTAGAAAATTAACTGAATTTGATCGAGTGATGATTTATCGTTTTGAAGATAATAAATATGGTCATGTTATCGCCGAAGCAAAAAGAGAAAATTTAGACTCATTTTTTAATTTACATTACCCAGAAACTGATATTCCTCTTAAAGCGAGGTATCTTTTTAGTCTCAATTTTCTTCGAGTAATTCCCGATGTTTATTATCAGCCTGTTTTGCTTCTAAATCATCCAGAAACTAACGAAATTTTTGATTTAAGTTATTCAGTTTTACGAGGTGTTTCTCCATGTCATTTAGAATATTTAAAAAATATGGGAGTCAAAAGTTCTATGACAATTTCTATCATTAATAATAATCATTTATGGGGATTAATTGCTTGTCATAATTACAGCCCTAAATATGTACCTTATGATATTCGTACTGTTTGTGAATTTTTAGGAAAGATAATGTCAATTGAATTACCTGCTAAAGAAGAAAATGAATATCTTAATGATAAAATCAGTCTCAAAAATATTCAAACTAATTTAATTAACTCTTTATCTAAATCCACTAATTTAATTGATAGTTTAATTAATAATGGTGAGCAAATTCAAAATTTAGTTAATGGTAATGGAGTTGCAATTTGTGCTGATGATGAACTTTTTTTATTTGGTAAAACTCCTTCAGAAAAAGAGATTTATCATTTAATAGATTTTTTGGAAATCGAGACTAAAAATGATATTTATTATACTAATAATTTATCCAAAATTTATGAAAAAGCTCAAGGATTTAAAGACGTTGCTAGTGGTATTTTATTATTAACTTTAACCAGAGTTACTCGTTATTATATTATCTGGTTTCGTGGCGAAGTTATTCAAACAGTAAAATGGGCCGGAAATCCTTATAACTCAATTAAAATTGAAGCTGATGGTATCACTTTATCTCCTCGAAATTCTTTTCAGGAATGGCAAGAAAAAGTAAAATTTCAGTCATTACCTTGGCAAAAATACGAAATTCAAGAAGCCATAGAGTTTAAAAATGCAGTAGTAGGAATTATTTTACAAAAAGCCGATGAATTAGCTTCATTAAATTTAGAGTTACAAACTATAAATCAAGAATTAGATGCTTTTACTTATATCGCATCCCATGATTTAAAAGAACCATTACGAGGTATTTATAATTATTCTACTTTTTTATTAGAAGATTATGAAAATATTTTAGATCAAGATGGTAAAGATAAATTAAACACCTTATTGTCTTTGACTAAACGGATGGAGGGATTAATAGAAGCTTTATTAGAATATTCTCGTATTGGGCGTACAGGCTTAACAATTAAACCAATTAATTTAACAAATCTAATCAATAATATAACCAAGATGTTAAAAGCATCTTATCAGGAAAAAAATTGGGAAATTATTATTTCAAAAACCTTGCCAAATACTCAAGGAGATCCTATTTTAATAGAAGAATTATTAACTAACTTAATTACTAACGGATTAAAATATAATCATCAACAGCAAAAAGTAATTGAAATTGGTTATTTAACTGAACAAAAAGAAATAGAAATAGCAAAATCAAAAATTATTTTTTATATCAAAGATAACGGTATGGGTATTCAAGAAAAACATTTTAATACTATTTTTCGTATTTTTAAAAGATTACATGGACAAAATCAATACGGTGGGGGAAACGGTGTTGGTTTAACCATTGTTAAACGGATTATTGAGCGTCACGGAGGTAACATTTGGTTAGAATCAGTCTATGGTGAAGGCACAACTTTTTATTTTACTCTCCCATAGGTGATGTATTAATGATAAATTTAGGGAAAAGTATTTTTCTATACTATTTATTCAAATTCAGTAGATCGATTATTTTAAAGGAAAAGTTTGTTGATGACAGATAATTTAAGGGAATCCATTCAAGACTCACGCTATCATCTTTTGGTTGTAGAAGATAGTGATACTGATTTTGCAGTTTTCAGCCGTTTTTTACAAAAATTATCTTTTCATAATCCCGTTTATCGTTGTTATGATGGTGATGATGCCTTAGATTATCTTTATCATCGGGGAAAATATCAAAATTTTTCTATTTTTTCTCGTCCATCTTTGATTTTATTAGATCTTAATTTACCCGGTACAGATGGTAAAGAAGTGTTAACAGAAATTAAAAAAAATGATTTTTTGAAAACTATTCCTGTAATTATTTTTACAACTTCTTCTAATCCTGATGACATTCAAACTTGTTATCAAAAAGGAGCAAATACTTATATTATTAAGCCAATGGACTTAAATAAAATGAAGATAATGATTCAATCTTTATTAGAATATTGGTTTTATGTTTCTATTTTACCTTCTCACTAACATTGATCCAATCAAAAAATCATTTTATATTGATTATTAACATAAATTTCTATGTCAAATAGCGACTTAATTTTTACTATTTTAATTGTGGAAGATTTTATTATAGATAGAGAAGTTTATCGTCGTTATTTAAAAAAAGATCGAAAATATAAATATAATATTTTAGAAGCTGAAACGGGAGAAGAAGCGTTACAAATATGTGAAACAAATGATATTCATTTAATTTTATTGGATTTTTTCTTACCTGATATGGATGGCTTTGATATTGTAGATTCTCTTCATTATTTAAAACCAAATCACAAAATTCCCATCATTATTTTAACAGGACACGGTGATGAAAAAATAGCTCTTAACTTGATGCAAGATCGTGCAACTGATTATTTAATTAAATCAAAAATAACAGCAGAAAAATTACATAATTCTCTTCATAAAATTTTTGATGATTATATACAAAATCTATCAGTTTCTCTCACTCCTAATAAAATTGTTATTGCTGAAAAGTTTCAACAAAATCATCATACTTATATTCGTTATTTATTAAGAGATAATTATAAAAATCACGAAATTTTTGAGTGTGAAACTGGAGAAGAATTATTACAACTTTGTAAAGAAATAACTCCTAATTTAATCTTGTTAGACTATTCTCTTTCTGATGCTAATGGACTAGAAATTTTAGATGAATTAAAATATATTTTAGATTTAACAAAAATTCCTGTCGTTGTCATGACGGAGCAAGGAAATGAAGAAATGGTAGTAGAAATTATCAAAAAAGGAGCTAAAGACTATTGGAAAAAAGATAATATTACAGTAGAATTTTTACGGACAAAAGTTGATACTCTCATGCTCAATAATACTTCTTTAGAGTATCAATTCGTTAGAAATCAATCTTATAAACAATTATTGGCTACTATTTCTTTAAAAATTCGTGAATCGATAGAAATTGAGGCAATTCTTAATACTGCTGTCAAAGAAATTAGAAAATTTTTAAGATGTGATCGGGTACTTTTTTTTGAGTTTAATCAAGATGATAGTGGTCAAGTTGTAGCCGAATCTTATAATAATAAATATAATTCGATTCTTAATTTAGTAGTAAAAGATACTTATTTTCAAAATGATGGTAAAATCGATTATTCTCTTAATTGTCGTAAACAAAATATTAGTGATATTGATAAAGCCAATATTGATAAATGTCATTTAAAACTACTAAAAAGTTTAAATGTAAAAGGAATTTTAGCCTTACCAATTATTATTAATAAAAAAGATAAATTATTATGGGGTTTATTTATTGCTCATCATTGCGAAAAACCTCGTATTTGGGAAGAACATGAAATAGATTTTTTAGAAGAATTATGCTTACAAATTGCCATTGGAATTAAACAAGCATTATTAGTAAAAGAATTAAAAATAGCGAAAGAAAAAGCAGAAGAAGCAACGAAAATAAAAAGTGCATTTTTAGCTAATATGAGCCATGAAATTCGCACTCCTATGAATGGAATATTAGGCATGGCAGATTTACTTTCTGATCATAAACTCGATGAAGAATCTTTAGATTTTGTGCAAACTATTAAAAATAGTGGCGAGATTTTATTAGGATTAATTAATCAAATTTTAGATTTATCAAAATTAGAAGCGGGGCAAATTGAACTTGATTTTGAAATATTTAATCTTAATGAGTTTATCAAAGAAACTTGTCAAATTTTTAGGTATCAAGCACAACAAAAAAACCTTGAATTAACTTATGAAATTGATACTGATTTAGACAAAGTATATCAAGGTGATAGTTTTAGAATTAGGCAAATATTTAATAATTTAGTTAGTAATGCTTTAAAATTTACTCAAAAAGGTTCAATTAAATTAATAGCAAAAAAATTAGACAAAACACCTAAAGATAATAGCATAGTAACAGTTTATTTTGCTGTAAAAGATACTGGAATTGGGATTGCAAAATTTAATTATAATCGACTATTTCAATCTTTTTCTCAAGTTGACTCCTCCACAACTCGTGAATATGGAGGCACTGGTTTAGGTTTAGCTATTTGTAAACAATTAGTAAATTTAATGGAAGGAGAAATAGGTGTCGAAAGTATAGTCAATGAAGGCTCAACATTTTGGTTTACCATACCCTTAAACGTTGAAGAAAATATTATTATTAACCATAAAATTAGTACCGTTGAGACTGTCGGGAAAAATAAAGTTATCAAAGAATATGCTCATATTTTAATCGTAGAAGATGATAAAGTAAATCAAAAAATTATTATGCAAGTAATGAAGCGATTAGGCTATTCTTTTGATGTAGTAAATAATGGTCAAGAATGTCTTGAAAAAGTAGCAAAGAATAATTATAATTTGATTTTTATGGATTGTCAAATGCCAATTTTAGACGGTTATGATACCACCAAAAAATTGAGATTAAATAAAGATACTCAAAATTTGCCCATCATTGGTTTAACAGCTTTTGCTATGGAAGGAGATAGGGAAAAGTGTTTAGCCGTAGGGATGAGTGATTATTTAACTAAACCTTTTTCTTTAAAACAAGTAGAGAATTTATTAAATAAATGGTTATCAAAAAATCATCTCTAAACAATGTTAATAAAATTCCAAAGAATCAGATAATGAGGAGGATTTAGTTCCAGTTTCTTTTTTTACCTACTCTAGTTTTATAATAGTAAAAGATCGAGGATTTTCAGTGTTTTATCAGGATCAAAAAGTATCTTAATTATGGCAACTCAAGAAGTATTATTAGGCAAATCGTTACCAGAATTAACCTCATGGATTACTCAACAAGGGCAACCTTCCTATAGAGGAAAACAACTTTATCAGTGGTTATACGAAAAAGGGGCAACTTCTTGGGCTGATATGACGGTTTTTCCACAAAAATGGCGAGAATTGCAAGAAAATGCAGTTATTGGTCGATCGGCTATTCATCACTATAGCATTGCCCCTGATCAAACTCGCAAATATTTATTAAAATTAGCCGATGATGTAATTGTCGAAGCAGTAGGCATTCCTACCAGTAAAAGATTAACGGTGTGTGTGTCTTCCCAAATCGGTTGCATCATGGGTTGTGATTTTTGTGCCACTGGAAAAGGGGGATTTACTCGTAATCTTAAAGCCCATGAAATTATAGATCAAATTTTGACAGTACAAAATGATTTTGGTGAAAGGGTGACTAATGTGGTATTTATGGGTATGGGTGAGCCATTGTTGAATTTACCTGAAGTTATTCCTGCCATTAAATCTATTAACGAAGATATTGGTATTGGTCAGCGATCGCTTACAATATCTACGGTAGGCTTACCGCAAAAAATCCGAGAATTAGCCCACCATAAGCTACAAATCACTTTTGCCGTCAGTCTTCACGCCTCCAATCAGGAAACCAGAGAGAAATTAATTCCTAGTGCCAATCATTATTCATTACAACAACTTTTAGCCGATTGTCGAGAGAATGTCAAAATAACGGGAAGAAGAGTGACATTTGAATATATTTTACTAGCAGGAGTGAACGATTTACCTCAACACGCGCAAGAATTAGCCCAACATTTACGAGGATTTCAAACCCATGTTAATCTTATCCCTTATAATCCTATTTCGGAAGTTGATTATAAACGCCCTTCAAAAGAAAGAGTTAACCAATTTTTAAACCTTTTGAAACAAGAAAATATAGCGGTTAGTGTGCGTTATTCTCGTGGCTTAGAAGCTGATGCAGCTTGTGGGCAATTACGGGCAAATACAGTGCTTAAGAATCAGTAATTAGGGGTGCGTCAAAAAGTATTTTGATGAGGATAGGCAATGGGCAATGGTAAATTCTAAATTCTTTACCCTTGATTCTTATAGTTTCCTGATTAATTCAGCAGCCACTAATTACAGCAGAAATCACTTCCTTAAACCACACTTTGGATTCTCGCTTTAGTATTTTTGCTCCTTTGCGTCTTTGCGAGAAATAAAAAATGTAGCTTATTCATGTGAAAAGCACTGTAAAAGCAGGGATGTCTATTTTTTGAAGAACTTTAATTATTATGCTGTTTTGATAGATAATAAATCATGCAATTATTTCTCTTAAAATGTGAATGCAAATAATAAAAGTAAAAAATCTTTAGCCGGAATCGCTGGAGTTGTAGCGGTAGCAACCCTTATCAGCAAAGTATTTGGCTTAGTGCGAGAGCAAATTGTCGCTGCTGCCTTTGGAGTTGGGGCTGTTGTTAATGCTTATGCCTATGCTTATGTTATCCCCGGATTTTTATTAATTCTTTTAGGTGGTATTAATGGACCTTTTCATAGTTCATTAGTCAGTGTTTTAGCAAAAAGAGAGCAAAAAGAAGCTGCACCACTAATTGAAACTATTACTACTTTAGTTAGCACTATTTTACTCATTTTCACCGTCATTTTAGTGATTTATGCCGATAAATTTATTGATTTATTAGCCCCCGGATTAAACTCAAGTGTGCGAGATATGGCAATTTTACAACTCCAAATCATGGCACCTTTAGCAGTTTTTGCAGGATTAATAGGCATCGGTTTTGGTAGTTTAAACGCTTCAGATCAATATTGGCTGCCAAGTATAAGTCCACTTTTCTCCAGTCTAACTATTGTAATTGGTGTTGGCGGTTTATTTTTATTTTTAGGAGACAAAATTAATGCCCCTGAATATCTCCAATTTGGTAGTATTATGTTAGCAAGTACAACGGTTGCTGGGGGTATCTGGCAATGGTTAGCACAACAAGTTACACAAATAAAATTAGGTATTAGTACTTTAAAATTACGTTTTGATTGGGGTAGAGAAGGGGTTAACGATGTGATGAAAGTGATGGCACCAGCAACTCTTTCTTCTGGAATGTTGCATATAAATGTTTATACAGATTTATATTTTGCCTCTTATCTCGAAAATGCAGCGGCGGCAATGCGTTACGCTAACTTTATCGTTTTAACTCCTTTGGGCATTATTTCTAATATGATTTTAGTGCCATTTTTACCAGTTTTTTCTCGTTTAGCCGCACCTGAAAATTGGGATGAATTGAAACTCAGAATTAGACAGGGTTTAATATTAACAGCTTTAACTATGTTTCCCCTCACCGCTATTTTTATGGCTTTATCAAATCCTATTGTCAAAATTATTTATGAAAGAGGAGTTTTTAAATCAGGAGATTCTGCCATCGTTGCACCAGTTTTATTTGCCTATGGTGTGGGAATGTTTTTCTATTTAGCTAGGGATGTTATCGTCAGAGTTTTTTATGCTTTAGGTGATGGGCAAACTCCCTTTAAGGTTAGCATTATTAATATTTTTATCAATGCTATTTTAGATTATTTATTAGTTAAAAAATTTGAAACTCAAGGGTTAGTATTTGCTACGATCAGCGTTAATATTTTCTCCATAATAGCCTTAATTTGGATCTTACATCAACGTTTAAATGGCTTACCATTAAAACAATGGTTTTTTATCTTCTCTGGTTTAATAATTACAACTATTATTTCAGGTTTTAGTTGTTGGGGAATTAATAATTTACTTATTTCTTTTTGGGGAGATAACGGCTTATTATTACAAGGAATAAATTTATTAACTTCTAGTTTAATAGCAGTGATAATTTTTATGTTAATTTGTATGCAGTTCAAACTTCCAGAATTAGAGATTTTATTTAATAAAATCAACGCTAAATTTTCTCGTCAAAAATAATAATTTTTTTGGTAAAATATAGCACTAAGCAGGTTTGTATCTAAGTTGATTGGTAAGGCTAAAGAAGAGGCAACAGATAAACGTTTGAGTCAAGGCAAAGAGGTAACAAGGAGTGCCCATCCCCTTGCCTTGTTAGGAATTAATAAAAACCTAAGTTTTAGTGCGTAGTGTTATAATTATCAATTAAAAGTAAAACGAGAGGCTAAAGAAAAAATACCAAATATTAATAAAATTCCGCCACTTAAAGGATTTATCCATTGGGTAATTAGCCTTAAATTTAGAAAACTTTTTAATGTTCCTGTAAATGTACCTGCTAAAATTAAAGGAAAAACATATCCTATTGCATAACTAATAAGAAAAACTGTACCTAAAACAAAACTTTTATTATTAGCAATATAAGCTAGTAATGTTATTAAAACTGGAGTACTGCAAGGTGAAGCAATTAAGCCAAAAGTTAGCCCTAATAGATAAGATTTTACACTATTAGGAAAGTGATCTTTTATCCAGTTAGACGTATCCCAATTAGGCAATTTGAAGGGTATTATTTCTAATAGATTTAATCCCATGATAATGGCGATCGCACTCACCAAGATAGGTAAACCAGTACCAATTTGCCCGTAAACTTTGCCTAGTAATGCCGAAAAAATGCCGAGAATAGCTAAAGTAGTGGCTAAACCAAGTGCAAAATAAATAGACTGAATAAAAGAAGAAAACTTACCTTTATTGTCATAACCGCCGATATAAGCAATGGTGAGGGGAAGCATCGACAACATACAAGGGGTTAAACTGGTGATTAATCCTGTGAGAAAAATAATCACAACACTAAAAATAGTTACTTGATTGAGTTGATTATTGACTAATTGATTGGCTAATTGTTGGAGTTGATAAAGTTGTGTCGAAATAGATTCTAAAGTCATTAGATAATTTTAGGGGTTGCTGCTGGAAATAACAAAAGGAGGAATTACGGGTAAGATGCCTATTTTACAACTATCAACTATGATAGGGGTTTAATATATTAAGCCCTTACTTTAACTATTAACTACTAATTCATGATAGTTAAATATTACTTGATTTCTGCCGTTATCTTTTGCTTTATATAATCCATCATCGGCTGATTTTATCAATATTGCCAAAGAAGATTTAGAGGAAGGAATAATAGAGGCAACACCTAAACTTAAAGTGACATATTGGCAAATTTTTGAGCCTTCATGAGGTATTTTTAAATTAAGTATTTCTTGTCTCATTTTTTCAGCAATATTTACCGCACCTTCTAAGGAAGTATTAGGTAAAATAATAGCAAATTCCTCTCCACCATAACGGGCTAAAAAATCTGATGATCTTTTAACTATATTGTCCATGGTTTGTGCCACTTTTATTAAACAAGAATCTCCCTGTTGATGTCCATAAATATCATTATAAGGTTTAAAATAGTCCACATCACATAAAATTAAAGATAAAGGTTTATTTTCTCTACCACAACGTTGCCATTCTTGAATAAGAGTATTATCAAAACAATGACGATTATAAACTCCTGTTAATCCATCAATAGTTGCCAATTTACTTAACTTTAATTCTAGCTTTTTTCTCACAGTAATATCTCTAACAGTAACAGAAAAACCATCCCCTAATTTTACAGCGATAAAATGAAACCATTTTTGCTCATTTTTGTAAATATATTTTATATCTTCTTCTAAGGCTTTGCCTGTTTCTACGACTTTAATAAAAGCAGGAAATAACTCGGGTTTAATTTTATTAATAAATTTTTTAAAGACTAATTTACCTGTTAAATCTTCAGGCTGACTATTAAAAATTTGAGCGGTGACAGGATTAACTACAATACAACGAAAATCTACTATGTTTCCAGTATTTGTATCTCTTACTGCTTCTAAAGCAGCGATACCATCAAGAGAAGCATTTAAGATACTTGAAATTAAGGCTCGTGATTGATATAAAATTGCTTCAGCTTCTTTTCTTTGACGGATTTCTTTTCTTAAGGTTTCTTGCTCTTTTTCTAATAAAACTCTTTCTTTTTCTAATAATTTGCGTTGAGTTTGAATGGTTAATTGAGTGGAAATTCTTGCTAAAACTTCTTCTTCTTGAAAAGGTTTTGTTATATAATCAATACCGCCAACATTAAAGGCTTTTATTTTATCGAAAACATCACTTAAGGCACTAATAAAAATAACAGGAATATCTTTAGTTTTCTTATCAGCTTTTAAATTTTCACAGACTTGATAACCGTTCATGTTAGGCATTAAAATATCTAATAAAATCAAATCAGGAGGGTTAGATTGAGCGGCAATAATCGCACTTTCTCCATCAGATGCTTTTTTTACTTTATAATTTTTCCCCTGCAACATTTTTGATAATACTCTCAAATTAGCCGGTTGATCATCAACTATTAAGATACTTTCTATTAAGTTTTCTTCTGAGTTAAAGTCTATGTCATTCATATTTTGAATAGTGAATAGTTGATAGGGTGATTCGTCATTGGTGAGGGGGTGATTTGTCATTTGTCATTTGTCATTCCTAATTCCTCATTAATTTTCTATTAGTTTTCTGATTTTCTTTAGTTCAAAATTATCAACTAAGTAGTTTAATTTGTCTATTAAAATATTATATTCTTGAGGAATTTGTGCAATTAATTCTAAAATTAGATCATCATCCAGATCAACTGAGGCTTGATATAATTCATTTATCCATGAACTTGGCATTATTTGCAAATCTTCTACAGTTAAAGGTTTATTATTTGTGGTGATTATATTTTGATTTTCTTGTTCATAAAAAATATATTCTACTCCCAAGTGTTTAGCCATTGCTTCAAAGATAACGGATTCTCGAAAAGGTTTTCTGATAAAATCATCACATCCTGCGGATAAAATAACCGCTTTTTCTTCTTCTAAAACACTGGCAGTTAAGGCAATAATAGCAGTAGCGTTACCTTTAATCGTACCTTTTATATATTGTGTCGCTTCATAACCATCCATTACCGGCATTCGCATATCCATCCAAATTAAGTTAGGATTCCATTCTTCCCAAATTTCGATAGCCTCTTTACCGTTAGCCGCTTCTTTTAATTCAAAGCCTAATGGTTGTAATAGTTTGATTACTAATAAACGATTAATTGGGCGATCATCAACTACAAGAATACGATAACAAGGTTGTCCGGGTTTTAAGGCGATAACATGACGAGAATTAGTACGTTGTTCAATTTCCACATCACTAGCACTAACCACCTTAGCATAAATATCAAAACTAAAAATACTACCTTTACCCAATTGACTTTTAATACTAATATCACCTCCCATCAATTGCACAAATTTACGACTAATGGGCAATCCTAAACCAGTGCCTTCTTGACTATTTCTCCCTACTTCTGTTTGAGTAAAGGCTTCAAAAACTTTGTCTAAATCTTTCTCCGCTATTCCAGCACCTGTGTCTTCTACAGCAAAACGAATATAAATTTTTCCTTCTTCTTTAGAGGGTTTAGGGGATAAAGAAATAAAGACATTTACCCCTCCTTCTTCGGTGAATTTGATACCATTGTTGATTAAATTAATTAATACTTGACGCAATTTTGTTTCATCGATACAAATATAATGAGGTACATCTTCATTTCTTTCAAAGATTAATTGTAAATTCTTCTCCTCCGCTTTTAAATGTAATAAATCTTCAACTTCGTCTAATAAAACATAAAAATCGACATTTTTCTCATTTAAGCTCATTTTTCCGGCTTCAATCTTTGATAAATCAAGAATATTGTTTATCAAGTTTAAAAGATAGTTACCGCTACGGTTAATAATGGTTGTATTTTCTATGTGATCAGGAGGTAAATTAGGCGATCGCATCATAATTTGAGAAAAACCAAGAATAGCATTCATGGGGGTGCGCAATTCGTGACTCATATTCGCCAAAAAAACACTTTTAGTTTGATTAGCAATCTCAGCTTTTTCCTTAGCAATTGCCAATTCTAAATTACCCGCTTGAAGTTGAGAAGTTGACTTTTCCAGAGATTCAATAACTTGATTATAACGAGTTGCGATATGTCCTATTTCTGTAAAAGGTTCAACTGGTACACGCAAACTAAGATCTTGATTTTTAACTTGTTCATCCATTACAGTAAGTAAATCATAGACAGCAGTTTTTGCTCTATGTTCAGATACATTTAAACCTATATCTTCTTCTTCTAAGGATACTCGTAAAGGGAAGAAACGATTAATAAGATTAAGCAATAACCAAGCTACCCCAAAACCCCAGAGAAAACAGACTAAAATTCCTAATAATTGCACTAATAACTGACTACCCTGACTTAAACCAGTGCCTAATATTTCAGGTTTGCCAAATAAGGCTACTGCCAAAATACCCCATGTGCCACCACCACCATGTACTGCGACTGCATCCACTGCGTCATCGATTTTGTATCGTTCTAATTTTGCCTTAATAAACAACATTAAATAAGCGCCAATCACCCCAATAATAAAGGCTTCACTCGCAGAAACACTATTACAGGAAGCAGTAATGGAAACCAATCCCACAATAGTGCCATTTATCAAAAACTCAACTTCAGGAATCTGATACTTTTGCCAACCGAAAAAACAACCGCTAATCATACCACCAACTCCAGCCATGAGAGTATTAACTAAAATTCGTGGCACTTGATTATCAAAAACTAAAGTACTACCACCGTTAAAACCAAACCAAGCAAGCCATAACAGCATGACTCCTAATACCGACAAAGGCAAATTTGAGCCATTAATTTTTTCGATAGAAAAACGACCGTAACGAGGACCTATAATTAATAAAAGGGCAAATGATACCCAAGCACCGATCGAATGAACTACAGTACACCCAGCAAAATCGATAAAACCAATACTACCTAACCATCCTGTAAAATCACTTTGATGGTTATTCATGCCATTCCATGCCCAATGACCGAAAACAGGATATATTAAACCAGAAATCAGTATAGAAGTGATAATATAAGCACTGAATTTAACTCTTTCTGCCACTGCACCTGATACGATAGTGGTAGAAGTACCGCAAAACATCGCTTCAAAAAAGAAAAATGCTCCTGACTCTAAATCATTACCAGCATCAAAGAAAAAACTATTTGTACCTAACCATCCTCCCCAACTTAATCCAAACATAATACCATAACCCACCATCCAAAATAGAGCCACTGAGATACCAAAATCTGCTAAATTTTTGATAGCAACATTAATGTTATTTTTTGCTCTAGTTAACCCCGATTCTAAACACATAAATCCGGGTTGCATGATAAATACTAAAATTGCACAAATTAAAATCCATTGTAAGTCAGTCATGAGAATTAGAAATTAAAAAGTAGAGTGGGCAATGCCCACAAATTTTGACTATATTTTACTAATTTGAAAAGTGCTATCAAAAATTAATTATAGATTAAATCTATTTTGTAATATTAGATTCATTTAATTAGTTATAATAGTATGTCTCGCAAAGACGTAAAGACACAAAGAAGGGTGCAAAGTTATGAGACAATCAAAGAATTACGCCACTAATCCTTACTCTCCTTAAAAAACCTTTTTAACTCCATTCCTGATTATTTTCTTTTTTCTATTACTTTCAGAAAATTAGAATTAGTTATTTTAAATGAGTCATCCATTTTTTCTAATGTAAAATTTCTTTCTTCTTTTTGACTAGATCCGTCTTTATAATAATAGGTGTTATTTCCCACTAAAGTAACAGATTTTTCATCTTCTCTCACAATTTGTAAATTTTCCACCGTTACTTGACTAAATTCATTGAAAAAATTAGGATCTAAATTGTCAGGATTAGCAAATATATTTCTAGCTTGATCATACTTTTTTTCAGATACTAAGTTATAAAACTTTTGTAGTGTTTCGATGGCATCATTACTATTAAGAGGCTTCGTTTCATTGTTGATAATTTCAGATTCAGGATTTGATTCAGGATTCGATTCAGAGTTAGATTCAGGATTTGATTCAGGATTTGATTCAGGATTCGGATTATTAACCACCGGCTGGGGTTGAATTTGAGATTGATTACGAGTTTTTTCTTCCTCTTGCCGTCTTAATTCTTCTGCCGCCCTCATTCTTTCTGATTCAGCTTGTTTTTGTAACCTTTCTGCCTCTATTCGTCTATTTGCTTCTTCTTCCAGTTTTTTCTGCTCTTGTGCTAGTCTAGCTTCAGTTTCAGCTTTTTGTTGTTCAATATTAGCTAATTTTTGTTGGGTTTGTTGAATATATTGGGTAAAAAGAAATCCAGCAGACACTGCAATCCCTGCTATTATTGCACTCAAAATTAATGGTAGCCAACTATTTCTCTTCTTTTCCTCAATATTACTATCTTCATTAACAGGTTTTTGAGTATAACTCCCTTGATAATCATGTTGTAGTTTATAACTCACTTGCGAGATTGGTTGACGAGTATAACTCCCTTGATAGTCAGATTGAGGATTATAACTCGGTTTACCAGGAGAAAATGAAGGAGGTTGTTGATAAATTTGATCTCTGGTGACGGCAACCGTAGGCAATTCGATGCCAGTAGTGGAAGAAACAACAGGAGTGTTTTTTCGTTGAGGAATTACCGCTACTGTATTAACTGCACTTAAATATAAGTCTTGATACATCTGCTCGGCAGTGCTATATCGCTGACTTAAATCAATTTTGGTCGCTTTTTCTAATACTGTTTGCAATAATGGATCTAAATTGGGTACATCATCAAACCATTCTAATTGGCCATTTAAAGAGTTACTAGAAAATTCGATAGGATATTTTCCTGTTAAACTATAAATCATTGTCAATCCTAAAGCAAACAAGTCACTACTATACATAGTTCTACCTGTACTTTGCTCAGGTGGCATAAATCCTCTTGTACCAACTATAACAGAGCTTACCATTGATCCTGATCCTAAAGCAACAGTTCCCATTGTTTCTTTTACCGCGCCAAAATCAATTAACACAGGTTTATTGTCTCGACTGCGAATCAGAATATTTTCAGGTTTAATATCCCGATGTATAATTTTTTTACCGTGAATATATTGAAGGGTTTTCAGTAATGATGATAAAATGTCAAAACATTGAGAACAACTAATAATTCCCAATTCCGCTAAACTTTTACCCTCAATGTATTCTTGTACAAGATAAAATCGATCATTATCGACAAAATACCCATATAAAGTCGGAATTTCTGTGCAATGTTGCCCTAATTCTTCTAAGACTTGTGCTTCTTTGCGGAATAAATCTTCAATGACTTCTGCTGATACCCGATGTTGCGAATTAATTGGTTTAAGACGTTTAATCACAATCATTCGTTGAGACGGCATATGAGTATCTCTGGCTAAAAAAGTCTCCCCGAAGCCTCCTTGAGCTAAAGTATTAATAATTTGATAACGTCCAGCAATTAAAGATTCCATCTTTATAATTAACAATGAGCGATGAATAAGTCTAAAATTTATTTATTTATTGATTACCTATCTTAACGATTAACTGTTAACTGTCAACTAAAGTTATTAACTTCCCCACTCTTCATAGGCTAAATTTATCTAAATGAGATCTAGGATTATCTTTACTTATTTCTCTAATTTTTTCATAGTATTCTTTTTCTTGATTTGTAACATTATTTGGAGTGGCGATCGCTACTTTGACTAATAAATCACCATAATCACCTTTGGCACTACTCCAACCTTTCCCCTTAAGTCTTAAAGATTGCCCATGACGAATACCTGAAGGAATTTTAACTTTAACTTCTCCAGTGGGAGTGGGCACATTAATTTCACCCCCTAAAACCGCTTCATAAGGCGTAATTGGCACTTCACAAACTAATTTATCATCTTCAAATTCAAAAAAATCATGGGGTTTTAACTCTACTTTTAAATAAAGATCACCTCTTTGTTTTGTCATAGTATTTAATTGTCCTTTTCCTCTTAACCTTATTTTAGTACCATTTTTAGCCCACGAAGGAATCTTAACGTTAATCGTTTCAGTGCCTAAATTTAGCTGAGTTTCTACACCATGATAGGCTTGGCTATAAGAAAGAGTAATATTTTTTTCGATGTCGCTACCTTTAGCTGATTGAGTTTGTGTACCGAAGCCCGTAGTGTTAAAGTCAGAATTAGCATAACGCCCACTGCGAGAGTTAGTATTACCAAATGGACGACCTAATAAATCATTAATAAATTCATCAAAACTCCCATAGTTACCAAAATCAAAATTATTGGTATTAGGGTTAGGATTTTTCCCACTACTAGCATTTCCCCAAGGAGATTGTCGGCTTCCTGATGGTGCAGATTGCCAATAACGCCCAAATTGATCATATTTCTGGCGTTTTTCTGTGTCCCCTAAAACTTCATAGGCTTCACTAATTTCTTTAAATTTTTCTTCCGCCGCTTTATTATTCGGGTTTCTGTCGGGATGATATTTAACGGCTAATTTACGAAAGGCTTTTTTTATTTCATCCCCCGTTGCACTTTTACTAACTCCTAATACTGAATAATAATCTTTGTAATCATTTGCACCCATATTTTTTTCTATAATTTTTTATCTTGATTAAGTTCATAGTAATTATAATAATGATAAATTCTTCAAGGGCAAAGGGTAAGTAACAATTAACAATTAACAATTGAAATAATATTTAAGTCAATTACCTCCTAGTCTCCTAGTCTCCTAGTCTCCTAGTCTTCTAATCACCTAATCTCCTCTTTTATATCTACTTCTTACGACTTGCCCTTCCTAACCGTTCGTAATCTTCTAATACTTTACCAGTACCATAAACAACACATTTAAGCGGATTTGGGGCAATATGAGTGATAATTCCCGTTTCATTAGCGATAAGGCTATCTAAACCTTTAAGTAAAGCACCTCCTCCTGCTAACATGATACCTCTATCAATAATATCTCCGGCTAATTCGGGGGGAGTTTCTTCTAAAATTTTTTTTATGGTATCGATAATTAATTCCACCGTGTCAGCGATACATTCTCTAATTTCTTCTACGGTAATCGTCACAGTTTTTGGTAATCCTGAAACAATATTTAAACCCCTAATTTCCATTACTTGCTGATCATCATCAATAGGATAAGCTGAACCTATATTCATTTTAATCTGTTCAGAAGTTCTTTCTCCTATAATTAAATTATAAGATCTTTTTAGGTAACGTTTGATGGCTTCACTGATTTCATCTCCTGCTACCCTTACAGAATCACTCAAAACAATGCCCTGAAGACTTAATACTGCCACTTCTGTTGTTCCCCCCCCAATATCCACTATCATGTTACCTACCGGCTCATCCACCGGCAATCCAGCCCCAATGGCAGCGGCTAATGGTTCGTCAATAAATTCTATATTATCCATCGCTCCTGATGTTTCCATGGCTTCTTCCACTGCTTTTCTTTCTACAGTAGTAATACCACTAGGTACACCTATAATAATACGAGAACGAGTTAAATTATTATTTCCTCTGGCTTGTTTAATAAATCCTCTCAACATCATCTCAGTTTCTTTGACATCAGTTATCACACCGTTTTTTAAGGGGCGAATGGTTCTGACATTTTTTGGAGTACGACCTAACATTTTTTGTGCTTCTTTGCCAAAGGCGATGGCTTCATTTTTATCATCATCAATGGCGATAATGGAAGGTTCATCTAACACAATATCTTTCCCTGGAATATAAATCAAGGTGTTAGCAGTGCCTAAATCTATACCCATATCCTGTGATTCAGCAATACGATCAAAAAAACCCACTTTTATGTCCTCAAATTTTATCTAAATTGTTATTTTAAGATTGAATTTATAAATTAAGACTCTAGTATAATTTTAAAAACTCAAAAAATCTAAGCTAAATTTAATCCTTAAAATCTAAAATCTAATCCCTAACTTCTAACAACTAAAATCTAATCATTGTTATAAGTTTATTTTCACTTCAAGCAGACAGAGGTTAAAATTAAATGTCGATGCTAAAAGATTTATCGTAATAAGAAGTTATTAGGGGGGCATACTGGTGAGCGATAATGCAATAATTCAACAAAATGATTCTCGCCATGAATTGAGAGAATTAGTTAGTTCTCAATTACGATTATTATTAGAAAGGAATAATCTTGAAGGTGCAAAAGCTCTATTATTACCTGTACAACACGTTGATATAGCTGAAGCCATCGAATATTTACCCCCATCAATGCAGTTAATTGCTTTTCGATTACTTAGTAAAACTGAAGCTATCGAAGTTTATGAACATTTAGATTCTACTGTACAACAGTCTCTCATTGAAGAATTTAAACGACAAGAAGTATTAGATATTGTTGATAAAATGTCCCCTGATGATCGAGTACGATTATTTGATGAATTACCAGCCTCGGTAGTTAGTCGTATTTTAGAACAATTAAGCCCCGCAGAAAGACAGGCAACTAATTTATTATTAGGCTACGAAGAAGATACGGCTGGACGTATTATGACTCCAGAGTATATTTCTCTTAAACAAACTTTAACTGTAGAAGAAACTCTCGATCGCATTCGCTCTTTAGCCAAAGCTTCAGAGTTGATTTATTATATGTATGTCACTGATGCTTCCCGCCATTTAGTCGGTATCGTTTCTCTCCGTGATTTAGTTTTACATTCTCCTAGTCGAACTTTAACGGAAATCATGACTCAAGATGTGGTTTATGTTAAAACCGATATGGATCAAGAAGAAGTAGCTAAAATAATTCAAAGATATGATTTTTTAGCTGTGCCTGTAGTAGATAAAGAATTACGATTAGTCGGTATTGTCACTGTTGATGATGTTATCGATATTTTAGAACAAGAAGCCACAGAAGATATTTATGCTTTAGGGGCAGTGCAATCTGACGGTGATAACTACTTTCAAACTAATTTATTTACCATCGCTCGAAGAAGGGTGACATGGTTATTCGTTTTATTACTTACAAATACAGTAACTGGTGGTATAATCGGTGCGCAAGAAAAAGTTTTAGAACAAGTAACAATATTAGCCGCTTTTATTCCTTTGTTAACTGGCACTGGTGGTAACATTGGAACTCAATCTTCTACCGTAGTTATTAGGGGCTTAAGTACTAATGAAATGAATGATTTAGGCCCAGTGAGGGTAATTTTTCGGGAGGCTCTAGCCGGGCTATTATTAGGTTTAATTTTGGGGGTTTTAGCCGGAATTTGGGCTTATCTTTTACCCCAAACCCATAAAAATCCTGTGGTAGCGGTATCCGTAGGAATCAGTTTAGTTGGTATTTCTGTATTAGCTTCTGTTTCTGGATCGGCTTTACCCTTTCTATTCCGTTCTTTTGGATTAGATCCCGCCTTGATGTCTGCACCTTTTATTACTACTGCTGTTGATGTTTTAGGTGTGTTGATTTATTTTACCATCGCTCGTACAATGTTAGGCATTTAGGGGAATAAATTATGATCTTTATAGTTTTACTTTGGTTAGAATGGTTAGAATATTTAGGGATTTTATTAACTATAATTGGCTTATTTCTTTCTTTTTTTTCAGGATCTAATAATTTATTCTTTGTTGCTATTATTGTTACTTTTATTTTAAATATTATTAACCGTTTTCGCTCAGAAAATCGTAGTAAAAGTCGTATTGCTGGGGCTTTGAATGTTCAGTTAAAAAGGTTTTCAGCAGAAGTTACCGAAATTAACAGTAAAATTGATCAGTATATTGAAAAACAAAAAACCCTTAGTCCTCCTCCAAAAATTTCTAGTAATATTGAAAAATCAGAAAATCAAATTATCGCTAGTTTACAGCAAGATGTGGAAAGTTTAAATAAATCTTTAACAAGCATTATTGACTATATCCAAGAGCATAAATTAGAACCTAGAATTAAAAATTTAGAGCAACTTTATCAATCCTCTCAATCATCTCGTAAACCCGTTAATTCACCAGACAATAAGATTAAATTACCAGACCAAAATATTTTAACTCACAAACAAGAATACGACATTGAGCCACCTCCGAAAATTGCTTGGCGATGTCTTCATATTATTAACGGCCATAGTCAATCTGTGACGGATTTAGTTATTACCCATGATCATAAATACTTATTAAGTGCTTCTTGGGATCAATATTTGAAAATTTGGTCATTAGATAGTGGGTATGAAATAGATAGTGTTCGAGCTTCAGATCAAGGAGTTTTAAGTGTTGGTGTTAGTGATTTTAATTATTTAGATCATGGTATCGTTACGGGTAGTTTAGATCAAGATGTCAAAATTTGGTCATTAAAGTCAGAAAAAAATTCTTTACGTTTTATCCTTAAACATACTTTAACTCAACATACAGGTTCAATTCATGGTTTAGAAATAGCCCCGACTAAACAAATTATTGTCAGTGGTAGTTATGATCAAACTGTGAAACAATGGGATTTACAAAATGGTCGTTTATTACATAGTTGTTTTGATGAAACTGGTGCCATTAATGCTGTTGCCATTCATGAAGAAGCAGGATTTATTGCCAGTGGCGGTGGTGATGGTGCTATAAGCATCTGGGAATTGGATGGTAAGAGAAAATTAGGTTTATTAGTTGGCAATGTCACTTCATTGGATTCAATCGTTATTAGTAAATCAGGGCAATATATTGCTGGAGGTTGTGCAGATGGTTCGATTAAAATTTGGCATTTACCCTCGACTATGTTTAGTTTATTTTTAGAAATTCAGCCTACATTGCAGTTACATGGACATCAAGGGCAAGTAATGGATTTAATTTTTAACCCAGATGGCAACTTGTTATATAGTAGTAGCATTGATGGCTTCATCAAAATTTGGCATCCTGCCACAGCTACAGAATTAGGGCATTTAAAAATTGGCGATGATAACCGTGTCTTTTCTTTATCTTTAAGTAAAAACGGTGAAATTTTGGCGGCGGGTGGAGTTGATGGTACAATTAAAGTTTGGCAACAAATAAATAATAATTAAAGAATACTATAGCAATCCTATTTGATTTGTCGCATTTCCGTTGGCAAAAATTTAGAATTTAAAATTTAGAATTTAGAATGAAGATTTTACCATTGCCCCCTTGCTCACCTCAGTTCGATGTTAGAAACCTTTAAAAATAAGGGTTTAAGAGTCTTAGTTGACGAAATTTTACCCACCTCAAAGAATTAAGTTTAGTAAATAATTGTCGAAAATGAATTTTAATAATGTTTAAGTCTATTCTCTCCTAGTCGAATAGTCCACTAGTCCTCTAGTCTCATCTTCACCGATAATTTTATGTCGAACTCAGGTTTCCTCCGATGCCCCGTTGCCCATTATTTAATTTACCACAACTTATTTAGGACTGCTATATCTCAATTATAAAGGAATTATCCCACTAGGATTAAGAGGAAATAAGTTACCATAATAATCTTGTTTAATAACTTTTAAATCATAGGTGTTTTTGATTCCTGATAAATTATTAATATCTTCTAAATATCTACTTAAATTATTAAAATTTTTAATCATTTTTAAACTACATTTAAACAAACTATAATAAACTGTATCAAAACGAATTAAAGTCGTAAATAAACGAATATCAGCTAAAGTTAGGCGATCACCGCATAAATAACGATTATTAACAAAATGTGCCTCAATTTCATCTAAAACAGTAAATAAACCTTGACAAGCCTCTTCATAAGCCGACTGAGTTTGAGCAAAACCACAACGATAAACACCGTTATTGATATAATGATAAATTTTGTTATTCCACTCCTGAATTTGCGATTTTAAATCATCAGGATAAAGGTTAAAATTAGCATTTTTAGCAAAATTATTAAATTCATTATTAAGCAGAATAATTATTTCACTACTTTCATTATTAACAATGGTTTTTGTTTTTTTATCCCACAAAACTGGCACGGTACAACGCCCTTTATAATTAGGTTTAGATAGTTGATAAAGTTGTCGTAAAGTTTGACAATTTTCGGAGGTATTTTTCATTATCCAACCTCCTTTATTTACCTCGGGAATCACAATATTAACATCAATAACATCTTCTAAACCTTTTAAATTTCTTACCATTAAAGTTCGATGTGCCCAAGGGCAACTGATACCAACATATAAACTATAACGATCTTTTTGTGGGGTATAAATATTATCTTTTTCTTGATTAATTTGATGACGAAATTGACTCGCTGTACGATTATAACTACCCTTATCATTACACGGTGCTAAATTAGACATCATCAACTGCCCTAAATTTTTCCAAATAAATTTAGCTGTAACAATAAGAAACGATGTCGGTAAAGATTGATTTTGTTTAGTCATGATAAATCTTGTAAATTCTTCATATCCTATATTAATTATTAATTACTTATTCCCAATTACCTAAGTGCTTAGACAAAATTAATTGTATATAGGCAATGAGTTTCAATCCATTGTTGTCAAGGATTTGGAAAAAATAAAATCCACAATTAATTCTGGCTACCTACTTATTACCGATTACTGATTACTCATTGCTGATGATATGATTAAAGATTAATCGATATATTTAAAGAAATATTATAAAAAATAAGTATGTTTAAAAAGCTATTCGGAGATCCTAACGCTCGTAAACTTAAGAAGTTACAACCTCTGATTACAGAAATTAACTTATTAGAAGAAGACTTTAAAAAATTTACTGATGATGAAATGAGAGCAAAAACCTCTTCTTTTAAGGAGATGTTCGCCAAAGCGAAAAATCAGGAAGAAAGAGATATTCTCTTAGATGAAATCTTAGTAGAAGCTTTTGCATTAGTGAGAGAAGCCGGAATTAGAGTTTTAGGAATGCGTCATTATGATGTGCAAATGTTAGGTGGAATTGTTTTACATACAGGGCAAATTGCCGAGATGAAAACAGGGGAAGGAAAAACCCTTGTAGCAACTTTACCAGCTTATCTTAACGGTTTAACAGGAAAAGGTGTTCATGTTGTGACGGTTAATGATTATCTTGCCCGTCGTGATGCGGAATGGATGGGGCAAATTCATCGTTTTTTAGGCTTAAGTGTTGGTTTAATTCAAAGTGGTATGACTTCCCCAGAAAGGCAGAAAGCCTATAGTGCTGATATTACTTACGCCACTAATAGTGAATTAGGTTTTGACTATCTAAGGGATAACATGGCTACTGACATTGCCGAAGTGGTGCAACGAGTGCCTAATTATTGCATCATTGACGAGGTTGACTCTATTTTAATTGATGAAGCTCGTACTCCTTTGATTATATCAGGGCAAGTTGAACGTCCCATGGAAAAATATATGGAGGCAGCACGAATCGCTCAATTACTCAAAAAACAAGAGGAAGAAGGTGACGGTGGTGATTATGAAGTTGATGAAAAAGCCCGGAATGTCTTGTTAACTGATGAAGGTTTTGCTAAAGCTGAGGAATTGTTAGGGGTTAAAGATTTATATGATCAAGAAAATCCTTGGGCTCATTATATATTTAACGCCATTAAAGCTAAAGAATTATTTACCGCAGATGTTAATTATATTGTACGCAATAATGAAGTGGTTATTGTTGACGAATTTACCGGAAGAGTTTTAGCCGGTAGAAGATGGAGTGACGGTTTACACCAAGCCATTGAAGCAAAAGAAGGGGTTGAAATTCAGAAAGAAACTCAAACTTTAGCCAGTATTACCTATCAAAATTTCTTTTTACTTTATCCTAAATTATCAGGCATGACGGGTACTGCCAAAACTGAAGAAACAGAATTTGAGAAAGTTTATAAGTTAGAAGTTAGTATTATACCGACTAATCGTCCTTCTGATCGAGCAGATTTACCTGACGTGGTGTATAAAAATGAGGTAGCCAAGTGGAAAGCCGTAGCTGAAGAATGCGATGAAATGCACAAATCTGGCAGACCTGTATTAATTGGTACTACTAGCGTTGAAAAATCAGAATTACTAGCAAGATTATTAGTAGAAAGAAAAATTCCCCATCAAATTCTTAATGCTCGCCCAGAAAACGTAGAAAGAGAATCAGAAATTGTCGCCCAAGCTGGAAGAAAAGGGGCTATTACAATCGCTACAAACATGGCAGGGCGTGGTACAGATATTATTCTCGGTGGTAACTCAGATTATATGGCAAGATTAAAAATTCGGGAATATTTCATGCCTCAAATTGTCACCCCTGAAGATGATCAGTTTATGGTAAATGTGCCGGGTATTGAGATAAATAAACGCCCTAAAGGGCAAGGTTTTGGCGGTAACAATAATGGTAAAAAGGTGAAAAACTGGAAACCTTCCTCCGATATTTTTCCCTGTCAGTTATCTCTTGAAACTGAAACTAAACTAAAGGAAGCGGTAAAATTTGCGGTGGAAACCTATGGGCAACAAAGTTTATCAGAATTAGACGCTGAAGAAAAAATTGCCATCGCTGCCGAAAAAGCTCCTACTGATGAGCCTGTTATTCTTAAACTAAGAGAGGTGTATAAATCTATTCGTCAAGAATACGATGCTCTTACAGATAAAGAACATGAGTTAGTAGTAGATAAAGGTGGGTTGCACGTTATTGGTACGGAAAGACACGAATCAAGACGTATAGATAATCAATTAAGAGGTAGAGCAGGCCGACAAGGAGATCCAGGCTCGACACGCTTCTTTTTAAGCCTAGAAGACAATTTATTGCGGATTTTTGGCGGTGATAGAGTAGCAGGTTTAATGAATGCCTTTCGAGTTGAAGAAGATATGCCCATTGAATCAGGGATGTTAACTCGTAGCTTAGAAGGCGCTCAGAAAAAAGTCGAAACCTTCTATTATGATGCGCGTAAGAGTGTTTTCGAGTATGACGAAGTCATGAATAATCAACGTCGTGCTATATATGCGGAACGCCGTCGAGTGTTAGAAGGACGAGAATTAAAAGAACAAGTATTACAATATGCATCTCAAACTATGAATGAAATTGTTGATGCTTATGTTAATCCTGAATTACCCCCTGATGAGTGGAATTTAGAAGGATTAGTTAACAAAGCCAAAGAATTTATTTACTTACTTGAAGATGTCACCGTTAACGATTTAGAAGACATGACAGTAACAGAAATGAAGATTTTTCTCCAAGAAGAAGTACATAAAGCCTATGATTTGAAAGAGAATCAAATTGAGCAATTACAATCGGGCTTAATGCGTCAAGCGGAAAGATTTTTTATTCTTCAACAAATTGATACCTTGTGGCGTGAACATTTACAAGGAATGGACGGCTTACGAGAATCTGTCGGTTTAAGGGGTTACGGACAAAAAGATCCCCTAATTGAATATAAACAAGAAGGCTACGAAATGTTTTTAGAGATGATGATTGACATTCGCCGAAATGTAGTGTACTCTCTATTCCAGTTCCAGCCCCAAGCACAACCCCAAGCAGTTTGATAGGTAATAAGTAATGAGTAATTAATAATAGTGGAATAGGCATCTTGCCTGTTAATTGCTAACTTCTAACAAGGGGTTTAAACCTCTTGCTAATTCCTAATTACTAATTCCTAACTCCTAATTCCAGCAAGTCAGCATAAAATAGTGAAAATATTGATTACAAAATTCAAATATAATAGCTAATAGCTGATAACTGATAGCTAAAAAATTCCTAATTCCTAATTTCTAATTCCTAATTATTAATGATGCTGAGTCGTCAAAAAGAATCTTTAAAAATAGTGACGTTACCTGAATTAACTCCTGAAGAAAAAGCGTTTCAACAGGAAAGATTAAGAGATATTTATTTACTCTTAGAAAATTTAACTTTACAAGAAGAAGCGACGATTAAGTTAATAATTGATGGTCTTTATGATATAGGAATTATAAACTTAATTAACAAAAAAATTACCAATCGATCTATGAATAAATTAGCTAAATTTTTATCTCGTACTCCTAAACCTTTAGTTAAAATTATTGCTTGGCAATGGGTAAAGAAAAATCTTCCTAGTAAAGTTACTAATTGGCTTAATAATAAAGTTAAATTTAAGTAATTATAAGATCAAATATAAATTTATTACTATTACTTACAAATAAGGTGTAATATCTTCTTGACAATCATCTGCTAAAAAAGAAAGAGAACGAAATCTTAAACCCACCATTTGATCATATAACGGGTTTAATTTACACATGGGAGGAATATGGACAATTTTTCGGCCAAATAAAGTAATATCTCGCTCAAAAGGGCAATCAGAAGGAATCATTTTACAAACAAAACGAGCGACTCTAGGATCATGTATATCCATACCATCTAACCATTTTTTGACAGGTTTTAAAAGATCGGGATGGTGTGCTTCTCCTGTTTTTTCGTTTTCTGGATGCCAAAGGGTTGCTTCTAAGGATTTTAAAGCCTCTAAATCCAATCCTAAAGCTGACTGAAATTCATGAACGGTATCAGCTTCTGCTTTACTATAAACTCCATTGGCGATCGCCATCATTACAGCAGTGCGTAAGAAATTTTCTTTAATCTCAATATCATTTCCTAAAGCCTTAGCTAACTCTTGGGGTGAAATAGTTTCTAAACTACCTAAATCAGTACAGGGAATAAGCTCATCTTGAGTTAAACTAGCAATCAATTCTTGTTCTTCAGGATCAAAATGACCATCAGCATAAGCTACAGTAAGTAAACCTCTTAACCATGCTGAAATTTGTTCATTAGTATATGTATTAAGATTGCAATTTGTCGTCATAAATTAAGAATCAAGATTCAAGACTATAAAATCATTGTAACTTAGGATTTTTAGCTTGAATCATCGTATTTTCTCTACAATTATTAACGGTTAAGAACATCATTTCTATGTTGTACTGAGCCGACAATTTTTGCTACTTCATTTATAATCTCTGGTATAACTTTTAATTCTTGTAAGGTAATCACAAGATTTTTAGCGATTGCATCAAAGTATTTAAAAATAAATAATTATTTGCGATAAGGATAAGAGCGATCTTCTGGAATATTATTAAAGATAATAGCAACTATAAACATAATAAAAACTGAACTTAATACAGGATCAATTATATACCAAAATCCTAGAGTTTTAATTTTTTCTGAACCAATAATCGCAATTAATGCGGTTGCACCACCGGGAGGGTGTAAGGTTTTTGATATTTGCATTAAAACTATAGATATTGCCACTGCTAAACCAGAGGCTATCCATATAAATTGTGACGAAGGAAGTATTTTAGCAATACAGACACCGACAAGAGAACCGATAAAATGACCACCGAATAAATTTCTTGGTTGAGCAAGAGGACTATTTGTTACACCATAGATTAAGACAGCAGAAGCACCAAAAGAACCGATTAAAAATACATGATCAGACAATGGTAATTGAGAATTTTGAACTATTCCGATTAGAGAGATTCCAAAAAAAGCACCTAAAAAAGTCCATAAATGATCAATCGGTTTTAAGATGGTTTCTCTATAGATGATATATCGAGCAATTCGATAGGCTTTTTTATTTTTTAATTTCTTTTTAAGGTATTTGAACATTTTGCTAATGCTATTTTGACATTATGTATAAAAATATACCAAAAAATCCTTAAAGATTGTGAGGGTAAAATTGCCATAAGTGCCAAAACCAAATATGATACGAAAGATATTAGATTTAATGTTTAAAAATGCCGTTTGCTAAAATTTTAATTGCTAATCGAGGAGAAATTGCTCTACGCATCATTCATACTTGTGAAGAAATGGGTATAGCTACAGTTGCCGTTCATTCTACCATTGATCGTAACTCCCTTCATGTAAAATTAGCAGATGAAAGCGTATGTATAGGGCCACCTCCTAGCAATAAAAGTTATTTAAACATCCCTAATATTATCTCGGCGGCGTTAACTAGAGGTGCGGAGGGGATTCATCCGGGATATGGATTTTTAGCAGAAAATGCTCGTTTTGCTCAAATTTGTGCTGATCATCAATTAAAATTTATTGGTCCTAGTCCTGATGCTATAATTGCTATGGGCGATAAGTCAACGGCTAAAAAAACCATGCAAAATGCTGGTGTGCCAACGATTCCAGGTAGTAAAGGTTTAATCACTGATGAAGAAGAAGCAGCAAGAGTAGCAGCAGAAATAGGCTATCCCGTGATTATCAAAGCCACTGCGGGAGGAGGAGGCCGGGGGATGCGTTTAGTCAAGGAAGAATGTGACTTAAATCGATTATTAGCAGCAGCCCAAGGGGAGGCAGAAGCAGCCTTTGGAAATGCAGGAGTTTATATAGAGAAATTTATCGAATTACCTCGTCATATTGAGTTTCAGATTTTAGCAGATAGTTACGGTAATGTAGTTCACTTGGGTGAAAGAGATTGTTCTATTCAAAGAAGACATCAGAAATTATTGGAAGAAGCCCCATCTCCCGCCTTAAATCCGACAATTAGGCAAAAAATGGGACAAGCTGCCGTAAAAGCGGCAAAATCGATTAATTATGTGGGTGCTGGTACGGTAGAATTTTTGTTAGATAAATACGGTAACTTTTATTTTATGGAAATGAATACCCGTATTCAAGTAGAACATCCTGTTACAGAAATGATTACTGGGTTGGATTTAATTCGAGAACAAATTGCGATCGCTCAGGGAGAAAAGCTATCATTTCGTCAACAAGAGATCGAAATTAGAGGTCATGCCATAGAATGTAGAATAAATGCGGAAGATCCAGATCATGATTTTCGCCCGAATCCGGGTAAGATTATTGGTTATTTACCGCCAGGAGGGCCCGGGGTGAGGATGGATTCATTTGTTTATCCTGAATATGTTATTCCGCCCTATTATGACTCTCTAATAGGAAAATTGATCGTTTGGGGTAAAGATCGAGAAACTGCCATCAAACGCATGAAAAGGGCGTTAAGAGAATGTGCTATAACAGGAGTTCCCACTACGATTAATTTTCATCGTAAAATCTTAGAAAACCCTGAATTTTTAGCCGGAAATGTTTATACCAACTTTGTTGAGAAAAATATTTTAAACAAATAAAATGAGCTCGGTTTCCGTTTCCTTATTTTTCGACTTATTCAAGATGTCTAATCGTTAATTGTTTATTCATATTCGAGACAATTCACCCTCATTGTTACTGTCTAAGACTATTATAGGTTTTTGTTATACTACTAATAAAATTGGCTAAGGTTGGTTAACCTATCGATCAAAGTAGGGTAAGATATAGATGCCACTTCCGCAGGATTGATCACTATTTTTCCCAGAGCCTTGAAACTGGCGATCGCCAAACTCATAGCGATATGATGTTATCTCATCTCAATGCACTCATGGCATAAAGAAAGGTACAAAGGATTATAAAATAGACTTGAGTGAAGTATTAGAATGCTTAATTAATAAGGGGTTGAAGATAAGACGGAGGAGAGGGGAGAGAAAATTGTAAAAATTGGTCAAAATCTTGATTAAATTTAGTAAATAATGCGAAGTGGTTAATCATAAAAAAAAATAATTATAGCAATTCTAAATCATTTGTGAGAAATCAAATACTAGTAAATAATGCTAAATCTGTTATTGATTCTAAATTCTAAATTTTTCATGAGTCATAATCTCAAGAGAAACATAAGAGTGCTATATCTCGAATCTATCTAATAAATTTTGAATAGCTAAATCAAAATGATCAATAAATTAACCTTTATCACAATTTTAAGTTTTACTTTTTTATTCTTAATAGGATGTACAAAAAATGATAATATTCCTCTCAAAACTCAATTATCACAATTACCTACAACTAAACCTGTAGATAATAAAATTAATCGCCCCACAGAAGTTCGACCATTACCCGGTAAACTAAATAATATTCCGATGATTAATAGTAATAGTCCTGAATGGTTAAGGGATGAAGGTATTTTACTCTCCACATTTTCTTCTACAGAAAAAGCATTTCCTCACGCTCATTTAGGCTATCCCTTAAGTGGCAAATTTGAACTTTTTGACCATCACTATATCATTAATCAGCCCGAATCTAAAACGATTTATTTAGGTTTTTTAGTCCATAATCCAAATAAGAAAGCTATCTCATTAAATATCAGTGAAGCGGCTAGTAATTTAATTATAGCAGTGCCTAACTCTAAATCCAAAAATCCTTTAGATGGTAGTCGTGCTTCCGATGCTATTTTAAAAGGAGTAAGAGACTCTTATTTTCCTTCGCAAATAACGTTACAACCAAATGAGTATAAATTGATTATGAATAAATCCATTGACACTCTAGGATTACCTCGTAACTTAAATGGAAGATCCAGTCATATACGTTTTGAGAGTAAAGAAATTGGCAGTAATACCCCTGCCTTAATTAATTTTGCCAGTTTAGCCATGTATGGCAAAAAAGATAGTAATGGCAAAATACAACCACCCACTTTGACACAATGGCGACAATTACTAGAAAAAGGAGACTTAGCTAAACCTCGTGATAAAACTCCAACACCCCCACAAAAAACAGAGGGTAATTTAATTTATAGTCGAGTCGCTGGAATACAGCAAGGCACAAAATGGCAAACAGATTTAACCAATTCAGGTAAAAATTATTTAAAAATTCCTCAAGACGGTAAATCATTATCCTTCGTTATTAGTACCATAAGAAAAAGTACTCTTGGTACTAATCAAATTCAATCCGCTAATTTATTAACACGTTATCCCGATACGGCTTATGAAGCACATGGCAATTACGGAGTTCATTATGATTTAACTGCACCTTTATTTAATCCCTATAGTCAACCTAAAACTGTTACCGTAGCCATTGAAACATCTTTAAAATCAGAAAATAATCAAGTTTTAAGTTTTGACTCAAAATCTGATTCTTCTGCCGTTTTTTCTGGTTTAGTAAGACTTCGTTATCTTGATGATGCCAGTTTACCCACTGAGAGTTATATTACTGTTAAACAGTCTCGTGGACAAGTTGTCAAGCCCTTATTAACTCTTAATTTAAAACCTCAAGAAACTCGAAAAGTTAGGGTTGATTTTCTTTATCCTCCTGATTCTACCCCACCTCAAGTGTTAACTTTTACAACTAATCCTAATTAGCGTTAGTTGGGATTTTTAATAATTTAAGACTAAATATAGGGCGATGCACTGCTCACTTTACGCTATAATATCAGGTTAGATTGAATAATTATAGAAGAATTTCTCGCAAAGACGCAAAGACGCAAAGTTTTATTGTAACTGATTATCCGAACTTAATATAAATAGTAAGTATTTTATCTCCCTCTTAGAAAATAGGCAAGAATATATGGCAAATATAATAACGATTAAATAGAGAAGTTTTCCTGAATATAAATATCATTAACAATAACTTTTATGGTAAATTTTTCTTCTTGATTTCCCCAAAATTTATATTGGATAATATTATCATTAGATTTAGTTATTATTTCTTGAAAAACTGTTCCTGATTCGTCTAAAATTTTTAATTTTAAGTTAGAAGGTAAATACTTATCTTGATTCAAAGAATAAACTCTCACAAAAATGTCAATATGATTATTAGATTTTTTTGGTAAAATACCAACTAATAAACCTAAGTTATAAGAGGCTAATTCCTTATCTAAATTGATAACTTTTCCGTGCCAAATACCTGATAATTTATGATGAGGATTGAGAGATTTTAAAGCTAGAGAAGCATTCCAACGAATTTCCTCCTCCTCACTATTTTCGATTAAATTAACTAAAGCAATAATAACATCATTTTTAAAATGACTATTAATAGCTACATTATTGATTTTTTTTAATATATTATTGACAACTTCTTGATCATTATTTTCCTGTAAAATATTTAAAGCATTCTCAATAGATAATGAGCGAGAAGAAAAAACGGGAGTTAAACTAAAATCAGGCACAAAATATTGTTGCATCAATTCGGTTAAAGTTTGCCAACCTTTCGTTAAAGTTGATTCATTTTCGCCCTTAAACCATTGACTTAAATTAATGGATTGACGACTACAAAATAATTGATAACGAGTTTGACTATTGCTGATGAAACTTAACCATTGATTAAAGTTGCCAAGAAGACGAGGAGATAAATTATCTTTAATTTCTTTGAATAAATTTTCTTTTTGTTGAGGGGATAATAATGGTAAAGATTCAATTTGCGGTATCATATCCCAACCATATTCATATTCTAAACACATTAAATTTAAGTCATTTTCTAAGTATTCCACAGGAAAATCAACGGTATGATTAAAAGAGTCTAATTTACCGTGAGTTTGTAAATCTTCATAGGAAGTATAACCCCAAAAATTGAGATAATTTTCCTCTATATTTACTTCTACTGCAACGTAATAATTACCTACCCAATCAGGAATTTTTAACCATTCTTCAGGTATATCAATTTCAGTTTTATCTTGAGTTTCTGTAGGTATTAAAATAATCCGATTAGAATCAATATCAATAGCGTTGCCATTAACAAATTCCCAAATACTTAAGTTATTTTCTAATTGCCATGTGTCTAAAATATTGGTTTCTAACATTAAGTTAAGCCAAGAAATAAAAGTTTTTCTAGCTAATAAATTAAGATAACCACGATAACTAGCGACTTCATTACTTAATTGTTTAATTTGTTGCCAAGTTTCCCTTTTAATTTCATCGCTTAATTGAATTTTTAGTTCATCGACATAAGTGTTAGTTAACATTTGTATATTAGTCATAATAGTTACTAGATTTTCTAGTTAAGTTAATAAATAAATTTGATTAAAGTGGTAAGTTTTTTAAGTTTCAATACCTTAACTCAACCTACAATAATTGAGGTGTTTAAAGGGAGTTTTTTAAGTTTCGATACCTCAACTCAACCTAAAATAATTAAAACTTTTAAAGTATTATTAATAAATTTGATTAAAATTTTGATGTAAAAATTTTTCTAACCATAAACTAAGATTATTGTTAATTATGGTATCATCCCCAAGTTTAAGGTTAAGTTTACTTTCTAATTGTTCTCTTAAATTATCGATAAGTTGAGGATAAATTTTAGTTTCTATAAAAGCGTTATCAGAATCAGAAAAAGACTGAAGATAATTTTCCTTGAGAGAATTTTTTTGCTCATTATCTATTTGTTGATAAGATTCTTGACATAGCCATAAAATTTGTGATTCGATATATTCACTTAACCATTGTTCTAAAGGTTGAATTAAAGGTTTCATATTAGCATTAGTGATTTTATGTTTTTCTCCTAGTTGATACTTAACAACTCTATCTAAAAGATATTTTTTGACTTTTAATATTTCTCGTGAGAGTTGATATTGTTCTTTGATAAAATTGAGGTAAGTTTTATTAATAATATCAATAGTTTTTTGTTGAGTTAAATCTAACCCAAGGCAAAGATAAAAAATAGCTTGTGACTCTATATTTATCTCATTAAAAGCCTGATTAAGAATGTGATTAATTTCTTTCTCAGTATTTTTTTTTTCTATTTTAGTTAAATAGTCTTGAGGAGTTTCAGTGTTACAAAATTCGGTATCTTCACCATAGTTAATAGTAATGGGATTAACAAATAATCTGGCTTTTTCTCCACAAAATTCAACTCTAGTTTTAAATTCTTCTACCGTTAACTTAGATGGTATATTTACCAGTTTTTTTGCTAATAAATTATATTGCTGAGTCATAATGCTTAGTTGTTGTAAATTAGGAGGAGATAACGACTTATTTTTATTAGGTGAAGCCGAGATATAGTTATCAACAAAACATTGCCAAGCTAATAAATATTCTGACAATTTATTATCCGTTAATCCACCAATTTTAGTTAAAATTTTTTCTCGTTTAGATTTCGCAATTTTTTTCAATAATCCCCAATTACTCAAGAATTTCCAACCTCGACTAATATATATCTTATCAGGTACAACAGTTTTAAGTCTTCTTTGGGCATAAGTTGTTATTTGACTACCTCCATTAACTTGATATTTTCTTAATAATTTTTCTGGTTGAATAGTAGCTTCATTGGCGACTAAAAAACCATCTTCTAAAGTCAAAGATTTAACAGTATTGCTAAGACGAGAATAAACACATTTTGTTACCCAATAACAAACTTCTTGAAGATAAGAAGTTAAATGATATTGTAAAATTTGATCATAATTTAAGCGTAAAGTTGTTAAAAAGTCAGATGCTAAAATTTCTGTATTGATTGTTTTTATATCGCTAATTTTTTCAATATTTTTTCTCAACTTAGAATCAGTTTGCCATTTTAAAATAAAACTATAGCTATCAACGATAGATAAAAAAGTAGAAAATTTATCAACAGTATTTACTCTAGTTATCATAGGAATAAATTTGGGAAAAAAGTAATTTTATTAAATGAATGTTATAAATTTAGAATCATAAATATTAACTATTGCCTATTGCGGCGTTAGTGATTTTATGTATGACTCGAAAAAAATCAAATAGCAACTTTTCTGAATATCTTTTGCACACCTTTAACA
>NZ_VRZC01000189.1 GCF_016743215.1 Geminocystis sp. GBBB08 | reverse complement strand
CAAGGTTATCATGAATTTACTTATAGTTTATACCCCCATAAAAATGATTGGAAACAAGCCAATAGTGTGAGAAAAGGTTATGAATTAAATACTCCTTTACAAGTATTGTTATTAGAAAAGAATAAAACACAATTATCAGTGTTACCGCCTACCGCAGAATTAATTAATCTTAAAGCAGAAAACTTAATCTTAATGGCTTTAAAAATAACAGAAGATAACTCTAATAATATTCTTTTGCGAGGTTATGAATGTCATGGGGAATCTGTTAATTTATCCTTCGATAATCTTTTAAACTTATCTTTAAAAACTAGAGTCAATTTACTAGAAGATGAGATTAAGAATCAAGATAAATTAATTAACCCCTATCAAATTTTTAACTTTTGTCTTGACTTTTAAATACAAAAAAATGCGATCGCCAATTTTAAAGTTCAAATGAAACTTAACAGAGAGGAATATCCGTAACTATGTTAATATTGACTATGAATTATAGAACTAGGCTATTTTTTCCCTAAATTTGTCAATGAAATTTAACCGCACCACAATCTCTTTAGTCATTTTAGCATTAGGTTTAACGGGCTTTGTCTTTTTTACAGAAATAAAAAATCAAGGATTTAATCTTACCCCAAAAGCGGAAAATCAAGAAAAAAAAGAAAAGATTTTTCCTTTCGATACCAATGAGATTAAAACTATTAGTATCCAAGTCAATGGCAATAAAATTAGTTTTGAAAAGACAAAAGACAGTAACCAATCTTGGCAAATGATACAACCGCAAAAAATAACTGCCAGTAATGCAGCGATGTCTTTTTTAGTAAATTTATTTAGTCAAGCCGAAAATAAAGTAGAAATTCCCTTAACTGAAGATAAACGAGAAGAATTTGGTTTAAATAAATCTCAACATCAAATTTGGTTAACATTAAATAATAATGAAAAATATCACATAATTCTTGGTAAGCCGAATTTTGATGATAGTCAAATTTACGCCGAAGTTAACTTTCCCAAGTCTGTCAACTCAAAACAAAATATTTTTTTATTATCTAAGAGTTTTCAATACGCCATTGAAAGGGATTTTGATGAGTGGAAAGAAATTGATAATTAATAGATATTTGCCAAAATTAGAAAAATTGCCGATAAATCCTTTACGACAAACCATTTAAAAATTTTTGATAGTGAATCATTGATAAATCTATAGAGATGATTCCTTTGATTATGGCTTTTGAGATTTCCCTAAGGCAAGACGCATTTAACTCACATTTTTTCCTAACTCCTAACAAGGAGTTTAAAACCCTTGCCTTGACTCAAAGCTTTACCTCTTCCCTCTTCCTATTCTCAACAGTCAACTTAGATACTTTCCTAGCTTATCACCATACTATCACCATACTATAAATTTCATTTTTGGACAATATTTTCGTTAAAACCTAAAAGACAAGCCATAAGTGCTTTTTGTGCGTGCATTCTATTCTCAGCTTCATCCCATATACGAGATTGTTTTCCTTCCATTACTTCTGCCGTTATCTCTTTTTCTCGATAAGCAGGAAGACAGTGCAAAATAATCGCCGAATCATCTGCAAGGTTAACTAATTCTTGATTGATTTGATAAGGTTGAAAAATTGGTATTCTTTTGGCTGTTTCTTCTTCTTGCCCCATACTAGCCCATACATCTGTATATAAAACTTGAGCATTTTCCGCCGCCGCTTTAGCGTCATTAGTAATTATAACTTGTTCGGGCTTAGAGGCTAAAGCTTGGGCTTGTTTAACAATATCAGGATTGGGTAAATAATTTTCAGGAGTGGCAATACGCACATTCATCCCCATTAAAACACCACCTAACAAAAGAGAATGCGCTACATTATTACCATCACCTAAATAAGTCATGGTGATACCTTCTAAAGTGCCAAAAGATTCTTGAATAGTTTGTAAATCTGCTAGAATTTGGCAAGGATGTTCTAAATCCGTTAAAGCATTAATAATGGGAATATCGCTATAATCAGCAAAAATTTGGATATCTTCTTGTGCAAAGGTCCGAATTGCGAGAATATCTAAATAACGATCTAAAACTCTCGCTGTATCTTCTATTGGTTCTCCTCTACCTACTTGTGTGCGACTAGGATTTAAGTCAATAACGTTACCCCCTAATTGATACATTGCTACGCTAAAGGATACCCTGGTGCGAGTAGAGGCTTTGTAAAATAGTAATCCTAAAGTTTTATTAAAATTAAATTGCTGTTTACCACTTTTCAAATCGGCGGCTAAATTTAAGACTGTGTTGATTTCTTCTTTGTTTAAATCAGCAATGCTTAATAAATCTCTACCAGTTAAACTACTCATAAATTAAATACGACATCTAAAATAATTTTCATATCTTAACTTAACCTGAGTCAGATCAAATTACTTATTACTTATTACTTATTACTTACTAAAAGGCTATCGCACTTAATTTTAAATCAGGATAATCACCTTGTAATTGATTCACATTCCATTCATTACGAAATAGTAACACTGGGCGATCGAGAGCATCTTTTACTGTCATCGTATTAAATATACGCCCAACCTTGTCTAAGGCTTCCCAGCCATCCATAACCCAACGGGCAACATTAAAAGGGATAGACTCTAATCTTGTTTCTACGTTATATTCACTTAACATCCGATATTGTACAACTTCAAATTGTAATTGACCAACTGCTGCTAAAATAGGATCTCGAATAAAGTCATCAATAGAATACATTATTTGCACTGCACCTTCTTCTTGTAATTGTTGAATGCCTTTTTGAAACTGCTTTGATTGGGAAGGATTAGGATTTTTTAAATAAGAAAATAATTCAGGAGAAAAACTAGGAATACCTTCATATTCTAATTTTTTGCCTAAATAAATAGTATCCCCAATGGCAAATACTCCCGGATTATTTAAACCAATAACATCTCCTGGATAGGCTTCCTCAATGGATTCTCTTCCTTGGGCAAATAATTTTTGAGGATGAGACAAACGTACTGTTTTCCCCGTACGCGCATGATTTACTGCCATATCTTTTTCAAATTTCCCCGTACAAACCCTCACAAATGCTACTCTATCTCTATGCTTGGGATCCATATTTGCCTGTAATTTGAACACAAAACCAGTAAAATCAGGATAGGTTGGTGCTAATGTGCCTAAAGTTGATTTTCTTGGGGTGGGTGGTAAAGCATAATCTAAAAATGATTCTAAGAAAAGACTTACTCCAAAATTAGTCATGGCACTACCAAAAAACACGGGAGTCATTTTTCCCTCGTGAATGGCTTGTAAGTCAAATTCTGCACCTACTTCCTGCACCATTTCCAATTCTTCTAAAGTTTGCTCATATAATTGTGAATCTAAATATTTACTAATACTCTCATCACCTTTAGGGATAATAATTTCGGGCACTTCTTTACTACCATGGGCAATTCTTTCAAATAAATGATAAGCCTCTTGACGGCGATCGAAAACTCCTTTAAAATAGTCACCTATACCCACAGGATAATTAACAGGATAAGTTTTTAAACCTAATTCTTGCTCAATCTCGTCTAATAAATCAAAGGCATCTCTACCCGGACGATCCATTTTATTGATAAAAGTAAAGATAGGAAGCCCCCGCAATTTGCATACTTCAAAAAGTTTACGAGTTTGTGGTTCTAAACCCTTTGCCGCATCAATTAACATCACCGCATTATCTGCCGCCGCTAAAGTGCGATAAGTGTCTTCACTAAAATCTTGGTGTCCGGGAGTGTCTAATAAATTGATATGATAATTGTTATACTCAAACTGTAAAACGGTAGAAGTAATTGAGATACCTCGTTGTTTTTCTAACTCCATCCAGTCAGATGTAACTCGTCGTTGTTCACCTTTAGCTTTTACTGCCCCCGCTTGATGTATTGCACCTCCGTATAATAAGAGTTTTTCTGTCAGGGTTGTTTTTCCAGCATCAGGGTGAGAAATAATTGCAAAGTTACGACGTTTATTAACAGCTTTGAGTAATTCTTGTTCGATGGTTAAAGACATTCTTTAAATAATGAATAATTAATACTTTCTAATGAATATTGTTTATTTTTAGCTAATTATTAGACTATTTTCTATTCATAGCCTAACAATAATTATCGGGTATAAACAAAAAAATTGAACTCTCCTTTTTCAAGGGAAATTTAGTGAGATTCAAAGATACCTTATGCTATATCTTTATTTTTTCTAAAATTAAGGCATATTTTTTACTAAACATCCAGAAAAATTTTTACTATAGCAATCCTAAATCATTCGTGAAGAATTAAAGATTAAAAAATAAATCTGTAAATCTTACTATTCCTTAAAGCTGACCACTGATAGCTGATAGCTAACACCTCTTAAAATCGCACAACTCCCATAGGATAGCTATATAAATATTATAGCATTAAGTTAGCTGGTAAAAATAAAAGCTATTTGCACAAATTAATTTTTAGAAAATTATTAACAATTTGATGAGGAGAATCACTCTTATTTTTTTCATCAAATAAATTTTCATCTCTTATTACCCAAACCGTTGACATTCCTATGGATAAAGCCGCATTTAATTCTGCTTCTACATCAGATAAAAAGATAATTTCATCAGAATTTAACTTCAGATAATTGGTTATATTCTTATAAGATTTTGATTCTTTTTTATTACCGATAGTTGTATCAAAAAAACCTGAAAATAAATTTAGTAAATCACCATATTCTGAATATCCAAAAAATAGTTTTTGTGCATAAATTGAACCTGAAGAATAGATATAAATAGGGATATTTTTACTGTGCCAAAATGATAATTGTTTGTAGGCATCTTCATAAATATGAGAACAATAATCGCCATTTTTATAACCTTCTTCCCAAATAATACCTTGTAAATCTTTTAAAGGAGTAATTTTGCGATCGCCTTTAATCCACTTCCTTAAAATAGCAGTTATTTGTTGATGGTTATAATCCCTTAAATTTTCTAATGTTGCTACTTCTAAAACTGATTTTTTAACCAATTCATTATTCCAATTCTGAGCTAAAAAATCGGCGATTTTATTATAAGCATAAGGGAACAATATATCCTGGACAAAACTAATAGAACTTGTTGTACCTTCAATATCGGTTAAAATTGCTTTTAGCATAAAATATCAAGTTAATTAAATCATTAATTAAGACAATTTCAAGGTAAAACTTAATTTTCTAATCTCGAAAACTTACTAGCAATATCACTACCTGTAAAATTAGCTACCCAACCTTCAGGATTATTGAAAAAACGAATAGCGATAAAATTCGGATTCTCCCCCATATCAAACCAATGACGAGTATTTGCAGGTACACTAATTAAATCTCCTCTAGTGCATAATACTTCTAGCACTTGATTCTCGATGTGTAAACTAAATAAACCTTCACCATCAACAAAAAAGCGAACTTCATCTTCACTATGAGTATGTTCATTCAAGAATTTTTCTCGAAAAGCTGTTTTATGAGGATTATCAGCGGTTAAACTAACCACGTCAACAGTCAAATATCCTTCTTCATCCATTAGTTTTTTGACGTCTGATTGATAAATGCTTAAAACTTCCTCTTGAGTCGCACCTGATTTTAAACTCTCGATGGTTTGCCATTGTTCAAATCTTACTCCAACTTGTTTTAATTGATGGGTAATCTGTTTCATTTTATCAATTTCCTCAATGGTGTTACTATCAAAAATAGGTGCATTTGGTTGATTTTCGTCAAATATTTTTAATGCTGTCATTTTTTACCTCTAATACGCATAATTTCTAATTCACATTGTATTAAATATTCCATTGCTTCTAAATGTCGTAAAGCAGAAGCCATATCTCTACCCCAAGTATAAATCCCATGCCCTCGAATTAGATACCCCCAACAAGGAATATTTTGATGGAGATACTCTATAACTTTATCAGCTAGAGTGGCTATATCTTGAGTATTAGCAAAAATTGGCACATTGATAGCACTTTCATGGGTAGCAATACCACTAAAAGCCTTTAATAACTCATAACCTTCTAATCGCCAAGAGGAATTTTCCGTTAAAATACTTAGAAGATTACTATTGAGAGAATGGGTATGTAAAACTGCTCCAATAGATTCATCAAGGGCATATAAACTGGTATGAAGAAGAGTTTCTGCCGATGGTTTTTTGTCATGCTGAGGTTTTCCCTCAAAATCTACTACCATAATGTCATCAGAGGTTAATCTTCCTTTATCTTTTCCTGACACGGTGATGGCACAATAACTATTATCTAACCTTTGAGAAAAATTACTACTGGTGGCCGGTGTCCATCCTTTACTATGAAGAAAATTAGCCGTTTCTATAATATTATTACTAGCGATGTCTAAATCTAGTGGTGAATAAATCAATTTAACCAATCCTTTAGTTTTTTTAATTAAAATAATTTGCGAAGATCAATTTTTATGTTACTAGGATTATTTAAGTTAACAATATTTTCAGGGGAAAGTTTTTGGATATTTTGATGATAATTTTGTTGGGGATTTTTATATACTTCTAAAAAGTTTTGATTTAAGTCAATTAACCATACTTCTTGAATTTTACTTTCAGCATAAAGAGGTAATTTAACATTGCGATCGTAATCAATACTGGTATCGGATACCCCTATTAAT
>NZ_VRZC01000188.1 GCF_016743215.1 Geminocystis sp. GBBB08 | reverse complement strand
GACTTTAGGTAGTGTAATGTTAGGGGGAATTGCAGTAGCACCTGCTCTCATGGTAACAGGTTTTATATTGGGAGGACAAGGAGAAAAAGCCTTAACAAATGCAATCGAATATCGAGCAAAAGTTAATGTTGAAGTAGAAAGATTAGATTCTTTAGACAATTTTTTAGCACAAGTGCAAACAAGAATTAAAGAATTAGAAAACCTTGTTAATAACTTCAATGAATTAGCTATAGAGAATTTATCTAAATTGGAATCAACAGTTTTTATTTCCGATGGTTTTTTGATTCGTTCTGAAAATATAAATTTGGAAAAAGTAAATTTTATACCTGAAAGAGATGCCCCACAGTTTCAAAAAGTAGCCTTATTAATAAAAGCACTTGTAGAGATTTTAAAAACACCTGTATTAGACAGCGAAGGAAATCTCAATGAAGCGACTTTCAACATAAAAGAAAAATATTGTAACCTCTAAAAAAATAGTAATTTGTATATCGATAAAATGGTCAAAATTTATGAAGAAATTTCAAGCAATCCCAAATGCTGATCTAGTTTTTTATGGAATGATAGAAGTAATTAAAGAATATTTAAACACAAGAGAAATAGAAGAAACAAAAAGGAGAAAAATAAAGGCAATAGAAAATATTACTATTCAAGAAATAAAGGAAAAACGTGAAATTTTAATAAAGTATTTAGAATTGTCTTTTGATGAACGATCAAATAACTTTAAACGACTATTTGATACCGTTGATTCTGCTATATCATCTCACGATAATCAAGCTCTAGCTTTAACATTACATTCTATTGTTGAATTAGCCAAATCAAGCCCTTTTAAAGAGCTTATTAATTTATCTAATGTTCGATTGGCATTAGAGGATAGTGATCATATTTGGGAGTTATAATAATAAAAAAACTAACACTTATTAACTTATGACTATCACAGACATTAAAAAAGCAGTTGAGAATTTATCTGTCACTGAACAAAAAGAGTTATTTTATTGGATAGATGAATATAAAGAAAATCAATGGGATAAACAAATAGAAGAAGATTTAGAAAAGGGAAGATTAAATAAGTTGATTCCACAAGCTAAACGAGAATTTAAAGAAGGAAAATGCCAGAAAATATAAATCATTATACCAGTTATACCTTTTGGCAATCCTATTATAAATTACCCCTTAAAATTCAAAAAATAGCAGATCAAAAATATGAATTATTGAAGGAAAATTATCGTCATCCTTAAAGTTGAAAAGAATTAAAAGTTTATGGTCTGTAAGAGTTAATGATAATTATAGAGCATTAGGTGTTGATGAATCAGATGGTGTTTTATGGTTTTGGATTGGCATGATCAATATGAACAGATTTTATCGGATTTATAACTAAGGATTTAAACCATGAAAATTAACTATTATTCTGATACCGATTCTTTATATATTCATTTATCGGATAAACCTAGTATTGATAGTCAGGAAATTTCTGAAGGAGTTGTACTTGATTATGATGAAAAAGGCAATTTAGTAGGTATTGATATTGATAATGCTAGTAAAAAAGTTCAACTTAATGAATTAATTTTAAATCAATTACCTTCTAATATTATGAAAGTTCCTGCTTAATCATTTTACAATTTATTAAGTATCTATATTGTTATTAAAAATAATGATTTTATGAAATGTGTTTTTTGTGCTTCAGACAAATCTAAAATTCGCTATATTTCTCGAAGTTATGGAAATGAGGATGAACTTTTTATCATTGAAAATATACCTTTAATGAGTTGTCTTTGATTGTGGTGAAAGTTATTTTACTGCTGAAACTATGAGAAAAATTGAGACTATTAAACAACAGAAAAAATCGATTTCTATTACTAGAAATATACCAGTTGCTAAATTTGCATCTTAGAACTGTTACAATAATGTTCTTTGTTTATAACTAATTATTTAAAATGACAATTAACTATATATTCTGATACCGATTCTTTATATATTCATTTATCAAATAAACAAGGTTGGAATTGTTAATGCTGATGGGCATAAGTGCGATTAATGCTAAAATTATTCTACCACAGTAGGAACTTTTAGTGATGAACCTTTGATCTGCGATCGAGCAGTTCCACTTTAAAAATATGGCTTAATAATTTGGCAAAGATTTCTACAGATAATATATTAAATTTATGGCAATGCTTTCCCGATAATTATCTTTCATCTATAGCGGTTGAGTTTGCACAAAAAATATTAGAAATAAATCGAAATAAATTATTAGATATTAGAAAAGAATTATGAGTATTCAAAAATTATTTTTAGCGTGGCAAAATCCAGAAACTAGATATTGGTTTCCCATTGGATTATTAACTTTTGATGGAGAATACTATGGTTTTTCCTATACTAATGGTGTAGAAAAAGCAAGAGCAGAATCAAATTTTCAACTTTTACATTCTTTTCCTGAAGTTGACAAAATTTATAAATCAAAGACAATTTTTCCTCTATTTGCTAATCGGTTAATGCCTTCATCCCGTCCTGATTATCCTCATTATATTAACTGGTTAAATATTAGTGAAAATGAATTTAATCTGATGAATATTTTAGCCCGTAGTAGAGGTAATAAAGTAACAGATACTTTTGAAGTTTTCCCTTATCCAGAAAAAAATCAAGAAGATAATTTTGCTATTAATTTTTTTATTCATGGTTTACGATATATGCCTCAATGTTCTCAAGATTATATTGCTAATTTAAAAACAGATGCGCCTCTATTTTTAATTAGAGATTGTCAAAATCAATATGATGATAATGCTTTATTATTAAGAACAGAAAATCATCTTAATTTAGGATATTGTCCTCGTTATTTAACAAAAGATATTATTAACCTTTTAGAAATTAATTCTCAATCTGTGCAAGTTGTTGTAGAGAAAATTAATCTTTCACCAGCACCTATTCAATTACGTTTATTGTGTAGTTTAACAGCTCCTTGGTATGATCATTTTAGTCCTTTTAGCGATGAAATTTATCAACCAATTACGGAAAATTCTTTTTTGGTTTAATTGATTCTTCAAAACATAACCGAGAAGAAGTTAATCAATTTTCTCATCAAAACAAATTATCAAATAAACAAATCGATATTATTAATACCTTATTTCAAGAAGCAAATATAAATAATTTTATTGTAAAAATTGGTGGAATATTAAATGATTAAAAGCCCTTTAAGATACCCCGGTGGTAAAAGTAAAGCCATCAAATTTATCGCTCCTTTAATTCCTAACTTTAAGGAATATAGAGAACCTTTTTTAGGGGGAGGCTCAGTTTTTATTTATCTTAAACAATTATACCCTGAACGAACTTATTGGATTAATGATATTTATGAAAATTTATTTTATTTTTGGCAATATTGTCAAGAAAATTTAGAGGATTTAATTGAGCAAATTATTGCATGGAAACAAAAATTTCAAGAAAGAAAATTATTATACAAATATTTAATAGAAAATATAGAATATTTTAACGAATTAGAAAAAGCATCGGCGTTTTTTATCTTTAATAGAATTACCTTTTCAGGCACAACCGAAAGCGGTAGTTATTCTCAAAAAGCCTTTGCAAAAAGATTTACTGATTCTAGTGTTGACAGAGTAAAAAATTTATCACAAATATTAAACAATACTTGCATTACAAATAATGATTATCAACAAGTATTAGAAGCAGAAGGAAAAGAGGTATTTTTATTTTTAGATCCTCCTTATTATAGTGCAGAAAAGTCAGCTTTATACGGAAAAAGAGGACATTTGCATAAAGGATTTGATCATGAAAAATTAGCTAGTATTCTTAAACAGACTAATCATAAATGGTTAATGACTTATGATGATAGTGATTATATTAGAAATTTATTTTCATGGGCTAATATTCAGTCATGGAATTTAACTTATGGCATGAGAAATATTAATGGTAATGTTAATCAAAATGGTGAAGAATTATTTATTGCTAACTATGATTTATCTTTAACAGAAAGTAATGATAGTCAGTTTCAACAGTTGGAACTTTTTACTCATATTTGTTAATCACAAAAATTTAAAATTTATGGTATGTAATAGTTGCTGATAATTATAGGCCATTAGGTGTTGGTGAATACGATGATATTTTATAGTTTTTGATTGGACATCATGATCAGTACGAGCAGATTTTATCAGATTTATAAGTGATGATTTAATATGAAAATTAACTATTATTCTGACATTATATTAAAACATTGATACTTGAGTTTAGTTGCTAGTTAAATCTTGGATGATTTTTTGTCCTAATATTTCATTAATTTATCTCTATCGAGGTATTTATTGGTTGAGAAATTCCAGTATCAGGATTTTGGTAAATATTATGTTTGCTACCATGACGAATTAAAATACAACCATTTTTCCCGATAATAGTAATTAAATTTTTTCTTTCTTAAACAAAAAAACTAAGCAAAATGGAAACAAGACAATTAGGTAACTCCGATCTATATATTACGCCCGTAATTATGGGGACATGGCAGGCGGGGAAAAGAATGTGGGTAGGGATTGAAGATACTGAGAGTATTAAAGCAATTCGAGAGGCTTTTGAGGCAGGGATTACCACTATTGATACAGCAGAAATATATGGAGAAGGGCATTCAGAAAGGATTGTTAGTGAAGCCTTAAAAAATGTGCGAGATAAAGTTATTTATGCCACTAAAGTTTTTGCCAATCACATGAAATATGATCAAGTTATCACGGCTTGTCATAATTCTTTGACAAATTTACAGACAGATTATATAGATTTATACCAGATTCACTGGCCTTCTGGTACTTGGAATAGTGACATTGTACCGATAGAAGAAACCATGAAGGCATTAAATGATTTGAAACAACAAGGTAAAATTAGAGCCATAGGGGTATCTAACTTTTCTCGTCAACAATTGGCAGAAGCCTCATTGTATGGGCAAATCGAGAGTATTCAACCTCCTTATTCTCTTTTTTGGCGTGGAATAGAAAAAGAAATTCAACCCTACTGTATCGAACATAATATCTCAATTTTGGCTTATTCTTCCCTAGCTCAAGGAATTTTAACTGGAAAATTCGGTAATAATCCTAATTTCCTTGATGGTGATCATCGCAAAGATCATCGTTTATTTCAATCCCCCCATTGGGAAAGAGTGCAAATTGCTTTAAGTCAATTAACTCCCATTGCACAACAATATAACTGTAGCTTAACACAATTGGCGATCGCTTGGTTAATTAATCAACCTCTCAGTAACGCTATTGTAGGGGCAAGAAATTCACAACAAGTAAAAGAAAATGCTGAAGCAATAAAAGTAAACTTAAGTGAAGAAGATTTAAACAAAATTAGCGATATTGGCTACGAAGTAACGAAACATTTAGATGATAATCTCGTGATGTGGAATTTTGACAAGAAATAAAACTGAAAGATGAGGAGAGGAGGAGACTTTTTGCTTTTCAATTCCTAATTCCTAACAAGGGGTTTAAACCTCTTGCTAATTTCTCATTCCTCATTATTCCTAAGCGGCAGTTTCCACAGGATAGACACTTATTTTTTTACGACTGGCAGTTTTATACTCAAATTTAACAACTCCTTCGATAAGTGCAAAAAGAGTATCATCTTTACCGATGCCAACATTATTACCAGGATAAAATTTAGTACCACGTTGACGAACTAAAATATTCCCTGCTTTAACAGTTTCACCACCATAACGTTTAACTCCTAACCGTTGAGAATTAGAATCTCTGCCGTTTCTTGTACTACCTGTACCTTTCTTATGTGCCATTAACTTTTACTCCTAGTAAATTTATTTTATTGATTAACTTATTGTGCTAAATCTTAAGCCTCAACCGCAACCTCAGCTTCTTTGATTTCTATTTCTTTTTCAGCTAAAACATTATCACCTAAACTGATAGATTTAATTAATAAACGACTTAATTCTTGTCTGTGGCCTCTTTTTTTACGGGTTTTCTTCTTAGGTTGCATTTTATAAACGATAACCTTTTTTCCCCGACGATGACCGATAATGGTACTACCAACGCTACCACCTTCAACGTAAGGTTGTCCAACATGAATTTGATCTTCATGATGAATTAATAATACTTTATCAATGATTAATTCACCATCCAACTCGACATCAATCCTATCTAAATCATAAAATCTGCCCGGTTCAACTTTTAGCTGTTTCCCACAGATTTGAATTACTGCATAAGTCATATTAATTTCCTTTTTATATACTGCCGTACAGGTAGCAGAATTTATTTTCTCTGCTTTATTTATGCCCTTACCTGATCCGAACAAAATTTAAGACACAATTTTAGATTTTAGCATTATAGTGAAATTATTGTCAATCCCTTGGCGATCGATCACTATCCATGTTGATTAAGCTATTTCCTCAGATGTTGAGTAGAGGTACTTTTGAAAGTCAATAAATATTTGTTTAATGCCTTTAACTGTACCTAATTCTGCTACGGCATCATTGAGATTATGATACTTTAGCTCTAACAGTTTGGGTAGTTTACCTTGATCTAATTCTCCTACTCCTTCTGTTATAGAACCTATTTGATATTTACGCCTGTAACCCAAATAACAAAAGGCTTTGACGAGATTAAAGTATTTCTTCTGAAATCATTATTATGTAACCATTCTAAAAAAGATACCAAATGGGTTCTATATA
>NZ_VRZC01000187.1 GCF_016743215.1 Geminocystis sp. GBBB08 | reverse complement strand
CAAGATCACATTAAACTCGAAGATAAAGTAAGGATTTTAACTAAAATATCCTTGAATTGTGGTATGTTTTGCTATGTAAAGGGGAGCAAATTAGTGGCATTATCAAATCAACTTATTGGAGAGAGTAGTCAACTACAAAAGCAAACAAGTAAAGTTGCACAAGATGTATTAAGAATGGGTGCATTAGTGGAAGAGTCTTTTCGCTATTGTCATAAAGCCTTGTTTGAAGGAGAATTAGAGGCAGTCTCAATTATTAAAGCTCAAGATCGAGAAATTGATAGGTATTATAGAGAGATAGAAATTCACTGTGCTAGTATTTTAACCTTACAAGCACCTGTAGCCCAAGATTTAAGAATATTAAGTGCTTTTATGCAACTGGTACGAGATTTAGAGAGAATTGGAGATTATGCTGAAGATTTGGGAGAAATAGCCCTTAAACTTGCTCTTTACACCCCTCATCCCTGTATGGCAGAGTTAGCTATTATGTCACAACAAGCACAAATAATGTTAGCCAAAACGATGGTAGCTTTAAGTGAGTTAGATAGTGAAGCTGGAGCAAAAATTAAACTTTTAGATGATACTGTTGATTATGCCTATGAGCGTCTTTATAAAACTTTAGCGTATCAACGTGATATAAAAGGAGTAGTTGAACCCATTGTCTTACTTGCTCTGGCAATTCGTCACTTAGAAAGGATGGCGGATCATGCCACAAATATAGCTCAAAGAGTATCATATATCGTAACAGGACGACGTAACTAATTAGGAATTAGGGATTAGGAATTACTGGCAAAATGCTTGTTTCATTGTTCTGAACAAAGTGAAGATCAACTATCGTAATCTTATTTGATTTGTGGCATTTCCGTTGGGAAAAATTTAGAATTTAGAATTTAGAAATGACTTCAGTTTGAGTTATTATTAACTACTATTTAATTTACCACAACCTATTTTCCGATTGCTATAAACTATTCACTATAAACTATTCACCATAAACTATCAATGTTTGATTTAAAAAAAAAGCGGAAATTGGCACTCTTTACGGTGTTAGCGTTGGTACTGGTGATCCTGAATTAATTACCCTTAAAGGTTTAAAAATTTTACAAAATACCAACATTATTGCATTTCCAGCAGGTATTAATCATCAAAAAGGTGTAGCTGAAACTATTATTGAAGGATATTTACAATCTCATCAGCAAAAACTCTCTTTATTTTTCCCTTACACTTTATCTCAAGAAACTCTTTCCCAAGCATGGTATTCCATTAGTTTGGAAGTTTGGCAATATTTACAACAAGGTGAGGATGTCGCTTTTGCTTGTGAGGGAGATATTAGTTTTTATAGTACTTTTACTTATGTGGCTTTAACATTGCAAAAAATACACCCAAGGATTAAAATTGTGAGAATTCCTGGGGTTTCTTCTCCTATGGCTGCCGCTTCAGCTTTAAATATGCCTTTAACCATACAGCAAGAAAAATTAGCCATTTTACCCGCACTTTATTCTATTCAAGAGTTAGAAAAAACTTTAGATTGGGCGGAGGTTGTTGTACTAATGAAAGTAGCTTCTGTTTATGATCAAGTATGGAGTATTTTGGCAAAACGAAATTTATTTGATTGTGCTTATTTAGTTGAAAAAGCAACTAATCATTCTGAAAAAATTTATACTTGTTTAGAAAATTATCCTCAATTAAAACTGAGTTATTTTTCTATCTTAATTATTCGTCAAATTATGTCAAAATAGAAAGATAATTATTTTCAATACTTTTAAAATTAAGATTATGGCAGATACTCTCAAAAAAGGTGCATTTGTAAAAGCCATCCCTGAAAAATTGGCTAACACGTTGGAAGCTAAAGCTAGTGATAGTCGTTTTCCCTCTTATATTTTTGAAAGCAAAGGGGAAATTTTAGATTTAAACGATGAATACGCTTTAGTTAAATTCTACACCCCTACTCCTAGTGTTTGGTTAAAACTTGATCATCTTGAATTAGTGAAATAAATAATGAGTAAATCTTTGACTCTACCTCTTTGTAATAAATTTCCCAAAGTATCTATTATTGGTGCTGGGAATGTGGGGAAAACTTTAGCCCAAAGAATTATTGAGCGTAATCTTGCTAATGCTTGTTTATTAGATATTGTGGAAGGTTTACCCCAAGGCATCGCCCTTGATTTGATGGAGGCTAGAGGTTTAGAATTACATAATCGTAACATTATTGGCACAAACGATTATCAAGATACTGCTAATTCTGATGTGGTGGTGATTACTGCTGGTGTTGCTCGTAAACCTGGTATGAGTCGAGAAGATTTATTAAAAATCAATGCTAAAATTGTCACGGAAGCGGCTCAAAAATGTCTTGTTTACTCCCCAAATGCTCTTTATTTGGTAATCACCAATCCTCTTGATGTAATGACTTATTTAGTCTGGAAAACCACAAATTTACCTTGCGAAAAAGTAGTGGGCATGGCTGGAGTTTTGGATTCTGCTCGTTTACAGGCTTTTATTGCCATGGAATTAGGAGTATCTGTTACTGATGTTCAAAGTATGGTATTAGGTGGTCATGGTGATTTAATGTTACCTTTACCTCGTTATTGTACCGTAAGCGGTATTCCTATCACCGAATTATTGGATGATATAACTATTAATAAATTAGTACAACGCACCCGTGACGGTGGTGCGGAAATTATTAAATTATTAAAAACTGGTAGTGCTTATTACGCCCCAGCTTCCTCGGCTTTTTACATGATAGAGTCAGTTTTATTAAATCAATCTCGTTTATTACCGGCTGCGGTTTATTTGCAAGGAGAATATGGGTTAAATGATCTTTATTTGGGTGTGCCTTGTCGTTTAGGATGTTCTGGTGTTGAGCAAATTTTACAACTTAATCTCACTGATGAGGAAAAACAAGCGTTACAGATTTCTGCTCGATCAGTTCGTGATAATATCAATCTAGCCCTTACAACCATGAGAAATTGAAAATTATTGATGACAGATAAAGAAAAAGATCGACCAACATGGGATGAATATTTTATGCTAATGGCAAAGTTAGCCTCTACACGCTCGACTTGTCTTGCTTTTCCTGTTGGTGCGGTTATTGTTAACCATCGTCAAGTATTAGCAACAGGGTACAATGGTTCTCCATCAGGCTCAATTCATTGCACGGCACAAGGTTTCTGTTATGAAGGTTTAAGCAGTTGTGATGCTAGTAAAATTTTACCATCTCGTGCAGTTCACGCTGAGGCTAATGCGATCGCCCAAGCGGCTAGACACGGTATTGCTACTAATGGAGCGACTATTTATGTAACTCTTGAGCCTTGTATTTCCTGTTTAAAATTGATTATTTCCGCAGGAATTAAAGAGGTTTTTTATGAAACTAATTTTAATTCAGGGGATAAATTAATTGTTAGAGATGCTTTTATTACTGATAAATTAGTGACATTACATCCTTTAAAAATCCGTGAAAATGTTGCTCAAAAAGCTAGTATTTTTTTAATTAAGCCTGTTTCTATTGGTGAAATACTCAATTGATTAAAATAATTTTTATCATTTAATTATCAGTTTTTATTTGATAAATGACACAATAAATAATTATTCAAAATCTAGATCATTTAGGATTAATAGCTGGAATTATCGATGATTTAGATATAGAAAATATTGTTAATTCTTTAATTCCCATAGATTGCTATAGCAGATAACGAGTTGATTAGAACGTTTTGAGATTCCTCTGGTTATCTCGGAATGACAACTATAGATTTTGAGAATGTCTTAACTAACCCGTTTATTGCTATATAGTTTCTTTTTTTTAGTCAAAATAGGTGATATGAGGATTAGCTATTACTTAAATTATGGTGCTTGGAAGCGAATTAAGTTATTTTCGGGTAAATGTTCTTTATATTGACCATTTTCTGCTAGAATCGCTAGTAAACTAATTTCAGCATCAGGATCAATATGTAAATCTTTCCAAGGTACAGAAATTTCAATACAGGAATCTATGGCAACTTTTCCACTACAATAACGAGAGTGCCAATTATTATCTTCTCTAGCTTCTTGCAACCATGTCGTTTGAGTTAATAAGTTAATACATAAATGATGATGATAATAGTAGTTGAGAGGAGCTTCTTTTGGTAAATTAGCTAAATAAATCTGATTGTTATGGCTTAATCTACCGGGATAAAACCAAAATAAATGTAATTCTGAAGGTAAATCTTGCCCTGCTTTAACACCGGGTTTTAAGTCAAAACGCAGATAAAAATTAAGGTGATCCCAACCATAATATATTGACGGAATGATACTTGCTTTGTGCATTGTTCCCCTTGCTCCGCCGATTTTGATTTTTCCAGCCTTATCCCAATCTTCCTCATCTCCTCGTCCATCTATCACCGGATGAATGAAACTAGCTGGTAAATAGTCATTGGCTAATTTTGTTTCAACTTCAGCAACAGGTTGATATAGATATTCTGGTGGAGTTTCATCTAAGGCTTGATATAAGGCGATTAAATGTTCTCTAAATAATTGGTCAAACATGGCATCATGATTAGAATGGTGAGGATCGCCAAACCACCAAAACCAGTCTGAACCTTCGGCGGCGTATAATGCGTCCCATGCTTCTGGGTTATTTTCTTCTGTGGCTTGAGTATGTTTAGCTAAGGTTTCTCTGGCGGTGTGTAAATACTCCCATGCTTTATTTTTAGCTGGATCTCCTATCCATGTATTAAAATTACCATCAACCCATGATCCACTGTGTAAACTTCTACTATTAAGGGTTTCTGTGGCGGGAAATTGATCGATAAATTCGGAAACGGTGACTAACTTGATTTGTGATTGTTGTGATAACCGACTATAAAGGGATTCTAAGAATAATTTACCGTCTTGTTCATAAAATTCCCAACAGTTTTCTCCGTCTAAGGCGATCGTCACTAACCAAGGATTTTCTAAAGTACTTTTATCTCCCCATTGTCTTTCTTTTAACCGCCGACAAATGGCTTCTAAATGTCCGATTAAGTCTCCGGCGGCTTGATCTGCATTCATTGCACCGTAGGTAAAACCAATTAAATCTGATAAACGGTGATCACGAAAAATGATGTTTAAATCTCCTTCAGGGGTTTCTAATCGATAAGGGCGATATAAGTATTCTGGTTCATATAAATTCCCCATTTCATCTCGATGAAAAAAGTGATTAATACTCCATCCTAAAACTGCTTCATCAGAGCATAACCAATTAAATCCTCTTTTGGCAACATGGGGTAAAATTGAAGGGCTTACAGACTGTTCACTAGGCCACAATCCTCTTGGCGATCGCCCAAATCTATCTTTATAAATATTCCATGCTTTATTAAGGTGACGGGGTATATCATCTTCCCACTGAAAACGAGTATTAGGTAAAAGTAAATTGGGAATAGCGACTCTTCCTGCGTTGGTATCTGCTAATAGGGGTAAAATCGGATGAGTGTAAGGGGTAGTGGTGACTTCTAATTGTCCTGTTTCCTGCATTTTTTGATGTTGCGGAATGATACGAGCAATGATTTCTTGTTGTTTTTTCCAAATGTTTTGGCGATCTGCTAAAGTAAAATTTTTGCCTCTTTGTAACCATTCAGCAATTTCTGGATCAGTCCAAAAAAGAGGATCAAACCATGCTAAATTATGCCATGCTAATAAATCACTGTAATCTTGATCTTGCCAATACTCATAACACCATTGTTCTCCCTTTAGGTGACGTTGTTGATAAAGTTCTTCATAACGAGGATGAGGGCGAATAAGATGATAATGGTTAGCATCAAAAAAATGTTGAATAATGTATTGTTTCTGTTGTGAATTTAAGTCACTAACGGAAGTGAGAGTTAAGGCTAAATAAGGATCAATGGCTGTACCATTAGCATATTCTTCTAACTGTAAAATCAAAGAAGGAACAAGGTTGACAGTTTGATGTAATAAAGGATATTTTTCAAGAATTAAAACTAAATCTAAGTAGTCTTTAATGCCATGTAACCGAACCCAAGGTAAACGATATTGCCCACCAAAATCATTACTAGAGAGACGAGATTTATATAGTGGCTGATGTTGATGCCAGATAAATGCAACGTAGAGAGGGTGAGCCATAAATTTAGAGGATAGATAAATTATCTTTATCAGTTAATCTTATTCAACATTTTTGGTCTTATTCTGATCCCGTAAACTTTCTTAATTAAGTTACTTATTTCTCTCACTACAAGCCACTGAAATTTTAGTTTTCTACAAAAATATTACTACTTGTTAAGGCTAAACCCGTACTTAAGGTTGCGATTTGTACCGACGGAATTATACCCGTACCATCTTGAATCAAAGAATAAAGCACCGTTTTCCCTTCCATCACCAGACGACTTAAATGCAAACTAGCTTATTGCTATAATGTGAATGGAAGTATTTTTAGACTCTAATAAATTTATGACAACTACCTCAGAAGAAGTTTGGCAATTATTAAAAGAATTAATTGAGGCTCAAAAGGAAACCGAAAAAGGCTTTCAGGAAATCAAAGAGCGTTTTGCCGAAACTGATCGACTTTTAAAGGAAAATGCAGAGGAAGCCGATCGCCGTTCTGCGGAAACTGATCGACGTTTTAGAGAAACAGAAAGACTACTGAAAGAACAAAGTAAAAAAACTGATGAGCAAATCGGTAAATTAGGTAATCGTTTAGGGGAGTTTGTCGAGTGGCAAGTGCGTCCTGCTGTAGTTCGTTTATTTCAAGAAAAAGGCATTGATGTTCATGAGTTTCTCTCGGATGTGTCGGTAAAAAGGGCGACGGGTGGTTTACAGATTGATTTGTTAGTAGTTAACGAAACGGA
>NZ_VRZC01000186.1 GCF_016743215.1 Geminocystis sp. GBBB08 | reverse complement strand
TATAGAACCTATTTGATATTTACATCTGTAACCGAAATAACAAAAGGTTTTGACGAGATTAAAGCATTTATTCTCAAATCATTACTATGTAATTCTTCTAAAAAAGATACCAAATGGGTTCTATAAATTATCCTCCTCACCTACCACTAAAGCAAATACCGATGGTACATGAGTTCGATGCAAAATAACAGACTGAAATTATTGACTTGTCTTAGTTTGATAAAAAAGGGATAAAGAGCAAAAATGAGTTTAATTAATGTAGATGTTATTAGCTATGGTGGAGACCTAATTTAGTCAGAAATTTTATCGCATTACCTGATACAGAGGTTCTTGCTGTTAGTGATTGTCGCATTGAATGTTTAAATCAAGTTTTAGCTCATTATCCTCATATTTCAGTAACAACTAAGTTTGAAGACTTACTGCAAAATCCCAAAATTGATGCCATTGTCATCGCCACACCTGTTTCAACTCACTTCTCTCTAGCTTTAGCAGCATTACATTAAATAATTATATCATGGCTATAATAAGAATATTTCGAGTGCAAATCCATATAGAATTTCGCATAGAGTTTGAGGATAAATTTTCAGATCTCTCTTTACAAACAGTAAAAAAAGCTACTGGTTTTATTTCGGCTTCTATTCATAAACCCACTAAATGGTCACCAGATGAATACATTATGATTTCTTATTGGAAAAATGAAGCCGCTTTGATAGCTTTTGCGGGGGAAAAATGGAACGTTTCAGTAATTCCTTACGGTATGGAAAAATTTGTTAAGAAATGTTCGGTTTATCACTATAAATCATGGGATTAAAGAATATTTTTAAATTGTATTATGGCAATTTTTCCTAGATACAATGAAATAAAAGAATTGATGATACGAAAGATTTGTATAATTCCTAGTGGAGTGGCGTAGTTCAAATTAATTATGAGTCTTCGGGAAAAAACGATTCAAGGTGTATTTTGGTCTGCTATTCAAAATTGGGGTAGTCAAGGAATCTCTTTGGTTATTTTTCTGATTCTAGCTCGTCTATTAGCTCCACAGGCTTGGGGATTAATTGCTATGGCTAATCTTGTCATTGATTTTCTGCAACTTTTCTTAAGTGAGAATTTTCGACAAACATTGATTCAAAAACAAACAATTAACATCAAGGAAATTAATACAGTTTTTTGGACGCAAATTTTTCTTGGTTTTCTGTTTACTTTGATTATTTTCATTTTGGCGGGAATAATAGCCACTTTTTTTCGACAGCCACAATTAAAATTAATTTTACAAATTTTTTCTTTTCTTTTTATAATTAGTGCTTTTAGCCAAACTCAAATAGCTTTATTACATCGTGAATTTGCTTTTAAAACTTTAGCATTGAGAAGTTTATTTGCAATTATTATCTCTGGAATAGTGGGAATTGTGTGTGCTTTCAACGATTATGGGCTATGGAGTCTTGTGGCACAACAACTAACCTATGAAATAGTAGCATTAATAATGTTATGGAAAGTTAGTGACTGGCAACCACAATGGCAATTCTCTTTTGACTATTTATGTAAAATATTATCTTTTAGTAGTAATGTTCTAGGTTACGAATTAATCGATTTTTTCAATCAACGCACAGATCAATTACTAATCGGTTATTTTTTAGGAGAAGTTGCTTTAGGTTCTTATGCGATCTCTCATCGTATATTACAAGTGATGACTCAATTATTGATCGGTAGTTTAAATGATGTAACATTTTCAATATTTTCTCATTTACAAGAAGATAAAGAGAGCTTTATTAATGCTTTTTATCGTGCCACTCAATTGACTTGCTTAATTGCTTTTCCTGTTTTTTGTGCCACCATAATATTAAGCGAAGAATTAATTATTACTTTGTTTACTGAAAAATGGTTAAATGCGATTCCCATTCTAAAAATACTTGGTTTTACAGGAATCCTCAGAAGTATTAGTTTTGTTCAAGCGACAGCTTTAGTGGCTATGGGAAAGCCCTCTTATCAATTAAAAATTAGCTTAATTAATACCATTTTAAATATTATTTTGTGTGTGATTACTGTTCCATGGGGTGTTATGGCTGTTGCCTTAGCCTATGTAATCAGTGATTATCTAGTTTTTCCTCTGTCTCAATGGCTATTAGGGAAATTAATTTCATTTTCATGGAGGGATTATTTCTCACAATTTATTCCATCACTTATTTGTACAGCAATTATGGCATTAATGATCTTACTTTGTAAAAATATATTACTTTATAACTTTAACTATCAAATAACATTAGTTATATCTTCTTTAATTGGTATTTTAACTTATAGTTTAGGATTATTAATTTTATTTCCTGTATTATCGTCTTCTTTATTAAATATGGTAAAAGAGCTTTAGGACTTACGCACATACTCTAAATATATTTAAAAAGCATACTTCTTGTCAACCACAATTTTAATGTTTAAATTCTGTCAAAATAATTGATCTCCGTAACGTTAGTAGCTAAAATCTTAAAAAAGTGATCGATTTCCGATGATTCTAGTTTAATGGTAAGTGCTTTTAATGGACAACCCGGCATTTATTCTCCAAGATATGGTAAAACAGATTTTGATCGAATTAATAGATTACTCACAGAATTAAAAGATAGTATTGATCGTCAAGCTCAATTTGTCTGTGCCATCGCCATTGCCAATCCAGAATCTGATTTACCTCCAGTTTTACTTATTAATTGAATATCAGTAATAGTTAATGACTTATCAATAGCTTTTGCCATATCATATAAAGTTAACGCTGTGATAGATACCCCCGTCAAAGCCTCCATTTCTACTCCTGTTTTTGCATTAGTTTTCACTATCACCTCAATGTCGTAACCCGGTAAATCTTCATTAGCCGTAATCTTAACAGCTATTTTAGATAAGGGTAAAGGATGACATAAAGGAATTAACTGTGATGTTTGTTTTGCCGCCATAATACCGGCTATTTTTGCCGTAGCGATAATATCTCCTTTTGGTGTATTGCCTTCTTTTATTTTTTGTAATGTCTCTAAACACATAATTACTTTTCCAGTGGCGATGGCTTCACGAGTAGAAATTGACTTTGACGAGACATCAACCATTTGCACATCACCTTCATCATTGATATGGGATAATTTATCTAACATAAACATTACATCTTACACATTTAGGTTTCAAGTTTTGGATAGTAAGGTAGAAAGCATTTAAGTTTACTTTCTGTAGGTAGGCAACGATGCACAGAGCACTCTTGCAATAGACATCGACCGAATTTAGGGAGCGGAGGGCTGGGAGCATAGAAAAATAATTTTAAATTTATTATTTCTTTATAAGAATTAATTTTATTTTTAATTCATGGAGAAGTCTAATGGGTAAGAGTTTTTAAAATTTTTTACTAAATTTAAAAGATGGGTTTTAGCTTATCTAGTTATAAATATTTTTGCACGACACTCCAACCGCTTAAACCGACAAATAATAAAGATAAAAATAAGCCTATATTGACACTAATATGAAATTTTCTTGCCCAAAGTTGGGTAGGATGTATTTTTGTTGAACTCCAAGCCGATAATAAAACTAAACTAACAACAATTATTCCCGCTAATAAATGCCAAGAATGTCCTAGACTACCATAATATCCTAATGTACCAATTAAGCCAATGGATAGTAACAATAAAACGAGGATAACCATTATTGTCCCAATTATCCAATGAAAGGGACGTAACCATTGGGGTCGTGGTTTTTTTTCTTGGCGATATTTAAACATCAATATTCCTGATACACCTAGTGTAAAATAAAAGGCGATCGTAAACCCCATAGACCATGCCGCAATTTTCCATAACCAGAGAAAAGAAGGTAAATTCATGTAACTTAAAATACTTTTTACATTACATCATTATTATAAATTTTAAATCCTGTTTTTGGTTGCCATTGAATTGCACCTTTTTTTAAAGATAATATTTGGATATTATTAACAGATAAATATTTTAATATATCTTCTTTAAGTTTCTCTGTATTGACGATGGCAATTTTAGTTTTTATTTGTTGAAATTGTTTAGTATTAAGACTTTTACCATCCCAAATAAGTATATCAGTTTTTATTATTGTAGGTAAATTAATATTTTGATTCTTGGTAATTAATAACCAAGTTTTATTAGCTAATTGAAAGTGAAAATAATTAGGATTTTGTGAGATAATGTGAATTGATTTAATCGCTTCTTTTTCTCGTAAACTAATATTCTTAATATTTATATACTGTTTTAATAAATCTAAAGCTCTTATATTGTCAGCATCATAAGGAATTAAAACTAAATCTAATTGATTTATGCCTTGATTTATCAGAAAAGCAACAATATTAAATCTGACATTATTTTTATCATTAAGATTAATTACTGCATGATTAGTTTGATTTTGAACAATAATAACTGGTTGATCTCTACTGGCTATAACTGTTACTTGAATTAAATTAAATTTTTGATATATTAAAGGAATAATAAATAAAATTAAACTAAATAATGTTAATTTTAACCAATTTTTTTGTCCCCATTTATTAAAAGTTATAAAAACTAAAATGCCATAAGCAAAAAGAAAACTTAATAAACTAATTTCTCCCACCGCTAAAGAACTAAAAGGTAATTTATTACTAATTTTGACTAAATTAATTAATAACCATGTGGGGATAAATAAAATATAGGCGATCGTACTGCCAATAAGAGGAATAAATACACCAACTATAGCAGAAAAAATGCCACCTAAAGTAATAATAATAACCAGAGGTGTCGCCAAAATATTAGTTAAAATTCCATAAACGGGAATGCGGTGAAAAGCATAACACTGTAAAGGTAAAGTCCAAATCGTAGCGGCAAGAGGCACAGCAATTAAATTGGCAATAGTTGGGGGTAAAAAATCTAATTTGTTAACAATGGCGGGTAAAGTGATGATTAAACCCCATGTAGCGAGAAAACTGAGTTGAAAACCCAAATCCCAAATCCACAAAGGATTAATTAAAAGTAATATAAAAGCTGATAAAAATAAACTAGCATAAGTTTTAACAGAGCGGTCGTTAATTATAGCAATTAAAATCGTAACCCCCATAAAAGAAGCGCGTAAAATAGAGGGAAAAAAACCTGTCAAAGTAGCGTACATTAATAAGCTCAATAAACCGATAATTAAACGAATACGGGGAGAATAAGATTGAGTTAAAGATAAAATACAGCCCAATAATAAAGAGACGTGAAACCCAGACGCAGCCAAAGTATGAGCTAATCCCGCAGTACGAAACGCATTTTGTAAATCTAAGTTTAAATCCACCGCCCGAGAGCCAATCACCATCGAACTAACTAAACTCCCATAAGGCACATTTAAAAAACGGACATGGGTTTGAATAATTCGTTGACGAAAATTAAATAGATTTTGAGCCCACCAATTACCTTGTTTTTCCATTTGGATTGAATCAGCAGATAATCCAGCAAAGATTCCTTCTCGTTTTAAATAGCCTCCAAAATCAAAACCTCCCGGATTTAAAGGCGGATTGGGAATATATAATTGTCCTCTTATCTTCACTATTTGAGAAGGATATAAGCCAGTAATTTGAAGTAAAGGTACGGTAACATAAACCTTTCCCGTAACTTTTTCTACATTGCCTTTTTTATCACTAATTTGTTGTGCTTTTAAGACAAATTTAGCATTATTATTTTGATTTAATCGAGGAGTAGTCACTATTAATCCTGTAACAGTCACAGGAGTACTATGATTTGTAGATGAAGAAGTTATTTGGTGACTAATATCAAGATTATCGGGAGTGGGAGTTCTCCAGTGTAAATAATAAAATCCACTAAGGAGAATTAAACCTGTCACAAAACAAGTAAAAATATTTAACTTTAACTTTCGCCATTTAGGAAGAAAAAAACAAGCAATAATAGTAATAATTAAAACCGTAATCGAAAAGAAAAATCCTTGAGATAAAGAGAATAAACCTGTTAATAATAAACCTATAATATATGAACCTATCCAGACATAAAAATAGTTATTATTTCTCATTAGAGTAATTTATCAATCCATAATTATGATTTCAATTATAATGTATTTCAAATCGATAAGAGACAACAAATTGTAAAATGAAGTGTAACATCTAAATTAAATAAACTACTAAAATATATTTTTACACTTTTGTATGAATAAATACTTAGGCTCGGCTGAAAAAGCATTAAAACTAGCTCAACAAGGTTATGAAACTATTTCTGCTTATAAAAATTTTCTCGAAAGTCAGAACATCACGTCAATAGATTGTTTTGAAAATTTACCAATAACCGATAAACAAAACTACATACTTAAATATAGCCTTAAAGATCTAATGCCACAAAATATCAAAAAAGGTTATAGAATAGGTAGATCATCAGGCTCATCAAGCTCATCAGGCAAAATTAGTTATTGGTTACAATCACCTGAAAAGATTAAAAATGATGCTTTAAGGTTACGAATGTTTCTTGAAAGTAATTTTCAGATTCATCAGAAGCCAAGTTTAGCAATTATGGCTCTCGGTTTTGGGAATTGGGTAGCCAGTGAAAATTTTAATTTAGCATTAAACACGGTTTCCATAGGCATAAATTATACTTTTTATACTTGTTGCACAGGTCCGAATTTAGAATCTATTATCGATATTATTAATAATATTAATTCTGAGGTAGAACAAATTATTATATTTATAGTTCCTTCGCTAATTTTTCATCTTCAAGAAAGGGCAAAATATTTAGGTTATGACTTACCTGTTCATAAGTTACGTTATATTGTTACGGGGGAATCTTTTCCTGAAAATTTTAGGATTAATTTACAAAATCAAGCTCAAGTTAGCCCCGAAAAGCCTTTTT
>NZ_VRZC01000185.1 GCF_016743215.1 Geminocystis sp. GBBB08 | reverse complement strand
AACTACCGACAGCACCAACGGGTAAAGTATCTTCATCGGCGATGGAAGTTAAGATTCCACTAGGAGTCAAAACTGGTGCATCATTGACAGGATTAATGGTAAGACTGACATTTTGACTAGCATTAGTAATTATCGGAGGATTTATACCATCATCAACGGTACTGGTGACAGAAACAGCGAGGGTTTCATTGCCGTTATAGTCATGATTGGGATTAAATAATAAACTGTTTAAGGCATTATTAACATTGGCTAATGAACCATAAAAAGTAATAATGGTGTCTTCTGTGCCATCTCCAGTGGTAAAGGTTAAACCCGTTAACGAGCCTAAGGTTAAAGTGCCATTAGTAACGGTAAGGGTTACTTCGAGGGTAGCGAAAGGATCATCTGTAAGACTGATGGTTGTAAAGCTAAAGTTATTATCTTCATCGAAAAGATATTGAAAGGGGGTTGTGTTGCTGTCGTTTATGGTAACCATAGTCTCAGTGTTTTTACTTAAGTGGAGGTAATAAGTTTAAGAAGTTAAAATAAATGTTTTTTTTCGATGTTTTTACCTGTTTATAAAGTTTTGGTAAAATTAATATAAAGTTTCTGTAAAGTTGTGATAAAGTTTTGGTAAAATTAATATAAAGTTTTGGTAAAGTTAATATAAATTATTTTCATTGATTGACAATAAAGATCACATATTAATAATAATGCCATATAGGATTTCAAGCTCTTTTTTTATGTATTTTATAAAAAAATGCAACTAAAAAAATTATACACTCTAACTAATATTTAGTCTATAGTAAATTGAAAAAAATTATACAAATAAATTAAAATAAATAGATGATCTTTTGGATATCGTAGTAAGTTTAATTAACTATAATATTTACACTCAAAAAAATACAATTTGCTAGATTGCTTAAACAATACAAAAAAACATCAAAAATAAAGCGTTAAAAGTCATAATTGAGGAAATTTGCCCGAACAAATGATTAAATTGAGGAAAAAATATTTCAAATCAATTAAAGTACAGTTTATCTCAATTATAAAAACTTTTCCCTATGGTTATCGAGCTTGTCGAGATGCTCTTTTTCCAAATCTGCCACGTTGAACGATAATTTTATCTCGAACTGAGGTAATGTATTGACACTGAGTTTTTTCTTTTTTAGATATATATACTTAGGTTTATTTTATTTTGAAATCTGTATCATTCCTGCCAAAAAATTTTTTGTTGTCTAAAAGGGCGTGGTTATTTCCCTTCTTTTTTCTATGGTATTTATTGCTCAATCCTTTCAAAGTAAAAGCACAGGAAGTAATTGAAGTAGATCTTTCTTTGCCGGTATTAGAGCAAATTGTTAATACGGATACGGATATTTCTCAAAATACAAGTAATCCAAAATTAGATAGCCAGGTAATTTCTGAGTCTGGTGTCAAACCTTTTCCTTCTAATGAAAGGGAGAAAGGGTTTGCTTTTGATAGCACTGATTTAGAGTATCAAGTACCGTCAGAAAGTAATAATACCCTTAAAGATTTGATTCCGAAAACACCAGAACAAATAGATGCGGTACAGAAATTTAATAACAGTCAAATTTTCAATCTTATTCAAAATATACAACTAAATCCTTTTTATCAAGGAACGATCGGACCTTTACCTCAACCTGTACAACCACAGTCTAAACCTCAAGTATCGGATAATATTCAAGATCAAATCAATCAATTAATTACCAATGCCATAAGTAACACCGCAGTTCGTTACCCTTGGATTATTAATAGTTCTGATAGTCTCAGTTTTTCCCCACAAATTTTTAAACCAAGATTTGACGAACTTTATCATAGCTTCGATTTACAATGGTCGAAAGAAAATCCGGTGATCAATAAAATCAGTTTTGGTGTTTTTCCTTATACTGATCAATTTTATTGGGTATTAGATGAAAATAGAATTATAGGAGAAGTTGGAGGATTACAAGGAGGCTTAATCTATCAAGGTAGAGAAACTCAAGTTGAATTTTCCCAAACCATGAGACTACAACAAAGTTTTAATGGTCTTCAGGCAGTATGGGTTATTCCTAATGATTTCCAAAGATTATTTAGAGTGGAAGATTTGAGCAATTTTCAAGTAATTACTATTAGCGGACAATTGATTAATCCAGAAGGTGTTCCTGCAGGGACAGTTAATATTGATAGCAGTAGTATTACTCAGTCGGCAAATAATCTTATTGTCTTACCTACTCCTCAAAATTTTCAACTAGGCACTGGTTCAACTTTTTCTCCTAGTGGGGGAGGAGCATTATTCTCTAATTTAGAGGTACAAAATGCTCCTTTAATTCTTCAGGCTTTTCCTACCACAGATTTACAGGCTTTAGCAGGATTAGATTTACAACAAGGAACAGTTATTTCTAAGGAAATATTAGCACAGGCTGGTATTTCATGGGGCAATCCTGCCATGGGGCAACCTAGCATTTTTAACGCTCCTATTACTTCCACCCCCGGCATCAAAATAGCTCAAGAGGGAAAATTTGAAAATAAGGACTTATTAAATATTCTCGTCAATCCTTTTTTAACTGGGGAACAACGTGATCGTTATTATCTTAATAGTCTGCTTTGGTTAGGATTAGGTACTCGTACTCCTGAACTTAATTTGGTAGAAATAAATCGTAGCAAATTTGACTGGTATCGTTTTTATTTTAGTGCCGCTCAGAATCGTTTTATGATTCGTTATGATCCAGAAAAAATCGAAGCTACTTATTTTAATCTTTATAGCAATCCGGGGGTATCTTTCACTCTTGCACCAGAAAAAAGTGATATAGATGAAATACAAAGTGTTAATAGTACTATTGGCATGATGATGGGGTATGTTTTTGCCGCATTTAATGTTAAAAATTTAGATCAAAGTATTGAAGAAGCCTATAAAGCAAAAGAAAATAATCAGTTCTTTAACTCTCTTGAAACTAAAGCAACTTCTGAACAAAGAAGACAAATGAATCAACGGCTTAATCTTAACCTTGCCTATAGTAATATTGGTAGTAACTTAAACCAAGTATCAGGATTTATCACTTTTCCTAGTTACATCACCCCCACCAAATCAAGTCTTTTTCAAATTAAAACTGGTAATATTCGCAGAGCAGTTCAGTTTATTGACAGTATTGTCGGAAATTGGAATGAAGGGGAAACCGTAATTTCTGAAGCTCGATTTTCTAACCGTGATTTTGGTCCTTTAACCTTTATGGGTACACAGTTACCCGTTGTTCCCAGTAACATCAATGATCGTCAACAAACACAACCTATTAATGAATCTTCCGCCACTCAAGTAATTTTGGTTAGCCCTGAAGGTGATCAATTCATACAGCAATTCGACTCTAACCTTTTTACAAGTGTTCCCATTGGGGTAAAAATTTTTGATCTTGCTTTCGATCGTTTTGTCTTAGAAAGAATAGATCAACGTACTATTACAAATAAATTTTTTAATGGTTATATTTCTCTTCCCACCGTAGAATTAGTATATGCAGGAACATCTAATGATTTTAGTTACAGTATTAATACTGGGCTCTGGTTTAATATTGATCACAATAAAGCCGGAACTGTCACAAATAGCTTAGGCATTTTTGAACCATCTGTGGGTGTTTATATCAATGCCCTATTAACTGCCAATAAAAGACGTTTAGATTTAGATGAAAATGGGCAAGTATTAGCGGTGACAACTCACAGTCCTTTTTTGCGTTTTAATTGGAATAGTGCCAACAACAGTAATAACCCTTGGCAAATTTCTCTTTCTCATACTATATCCCGTCAAACTCGTAAGTATGGTTATTCTTTTACTGGTTCTTTAGGAATTATCCCTCAATATAGTAATGGGCCGGTGATTGGTCTGATTAATGGTAATATCGGCTTTAATTTTGGTTTAAGTGCTAATGGTAATATTGAACTTGGAGATCAAATATACTATGGTTTTACAGCAATGCAACAAGTTCTTCCTCGTCTTTCTTTAGGTTTATATATCAAAAACTCGACAGAAATTAATGAAGGCTTTAATAGTCGAATTTTAGAATTAAACTATGGTATTTTAATAGAACATAAGTTTCCTGATAGCCCTATTAGTTTGACTGCACAAATTGGCATAGGAGAAAGTGGTAATTTTATCGGAAGTGTTAAAGGAGATATTCGCTGGTAACTAAACTATTGCAAGATCGGGATGTGGTTTACTAATTTGAGAAGTTCTCTAATCAATAAAGTTAGGTTTTGACTTTTTTTAGTAAATTGTTCGGTAATTTAAAATATTTTTCCTTGAAAATCTATAGCCTTTTTCATTATGGTGAGATCTCTTCTATAAATCTTGCTAATAATGGGCGGCCATCCCTTTGCCCGTACCTCGCTTATCTGAAAATTGCTATATCTATGATTTATTGTTAATTGCTAATTGTTGATAATTAATTAGGGTTTGCTGTTGGGAGTCAGAAGGCTATAATAATCAAGGGTTAATTAATACTACACTCACAAAAAAGTGTGCCATTTTGACAATTTTTTTTGAAAAACTAAATATTTGTGATTTGATTTGGAAACAAAAACTTACATTAACTCAATAACATTACTAAGCTAAACATTAGATTTTTGGTCATTGAAGCTGATAGCTGACTGCTAATAGCTACCCTCATCAAAATAAAAATACTTTTTGACTGCACCCATAATTTAGCCTTCTGCGTTTAAGAAAGGCAATAATGCCACTAAACGAGCTTGTTTTACCGCCCGAGTTAAGTCTCTTTGTTGACGAGCTGTTAAACCAGTAATACGACGAGGAAGCATTTTACCTCTTTCAGTCACGAATTTATGTAGTAGTTCTACATCCTTATAATCAATCGGTTGACTAGGGGGAATTGGAGATAATCTTTTACGAAAATAAGCCATAATTTATGTTTATTCAACTATTATTTTTACTTTGACAAAATTAGAAAATCAAACTATTTAATTTCTTTGTGAATAGTATGTTTGTTGCAATGAGTACAGAATTTTTTAAGTTCCATTCTGCCAGTGGTATTGCGTCTATTTTTCATGGTTGTATAACGAGAAACACCAGCAGATCGTTTATCATTATTAGTACGACACTCAGTGCATTCAAGAGTGATAATTATACGGACACCTTTTTTACTTGCCATTTTTTTAGCTGAGTTACTATAACAGTAATTTTATACACAATCTATTATTATCCCATATTAAGGCTATTTTTGACAAGTCTCTAAAAATCCATAACCACAGAATTTTAAACCTTAGAGTTGTAAATATATTGAATAATAATTTTGTTATAAATTTCTCAATAGATTTTTTGTTTCTGCTGTAGGATTTTCAGCTTCCATAATTGCCCTCACTACAGCTACTCTTGTTGCCCCCGCTTTAATAACATCTTGAATATTATTATTGTCAATACCTCCGATGGCAAACCAAGGAATTGTAGCATTAAGTTTAGCATAAAGAACATAATCCAAACCTATCGCTTTTTTCCCGGCTTTTGTAGGCGTTTCATACACAGGACCGACACCAATATAATCAGCACCATCGCTAATTGCCTTTAGCATTTCTTGAGAGTTACTAGTAGATTTCCCAATAATTTTACCCCCACCCAAAATTTGACGAGCTAAACCCACAGGGCAGTCTGTTTGTCCTAAATGTACCCCATCAGCATTTACCGCCATGGCAATATCAATACGATCATTAACCAAAAATAAAGCATGATAATTAGTACATAATTGTTTTAACTTATACGCTTCTTTTAACTTAATTAAATCATCTTGATCTTTATGACGATACTGTACTATTTTGACCCCTCCTTTTAAAGCTGACTCTACCACCGTCAAAAAATTATTGACAGGAGAAGTTACTAAATATAATGAAGATTTAGCCAATAATTGAAAATTGGATTGTCCAAGCAATTTACTTTCAAGGGTATAAACTTGATACCGCATTTGTTTCATCGCAACCGCAAATTCAATATCATACAATTTAGCATATTCTTCTAACACTCTTAAAGCTTCTTGTACTCTACACAAATTTGCTTGTAATAAATCTTGTAAATTTTCTCTTTGCGCTTCTTGAGTATGAGTAACATCAGATCCTACATCATGGGGAGTATCCCTCGCAACCCTTAATTCTACAGAATGCCAACTAGCCAATTCTTGACGCATTTCCTTACAATTAGTCGCAATTTCTTTATTATTCAAGCCAAAGCGACACCATTCTTCCACTATTCTTAAACCTTCTCGGGCCCGATCCAAATTTGCATCCAATATACGATATATAGCGCTTTGTTGGTTAATCATGAACTCATAAAACATAGCTAATCGAGATGATTATATATCAAAGGAAGAACTAATAGCTAATATTTCAAGGCATTAACGTTATTACAATTTATCCATTGATAAAAAGAAAAAATATGTTCTACCACTTCTAATGATGTAATTGAAAACTGAGTATCTTATCAAAATTTTAACAATAAAAATATCTTATCCCTAAAATACTTGTAAATTAAACGATTCAGCAAATAAAATAAATTTTCAAAAAAAAGGTTGCGATTTAAAAAGAAGTAAGTTATATTAGTAAATGTGCGATTGAGGCTAACGCTTCTCTCTGACACACCAAGAACCTAGATAATTTAATAGTTTCAATCCCATTTTTAGATCACCTACATTCTTGTGTAAAAAACTTTAAAAGAAAAGAAAGTTAAGGTAAAACTTAATTAAAATTGTTGAAGAGCAAGTAAAACTACTTCGAGAGTGGAACTTATCAGTAAGGGAAACTACAATGGAGAGTTTGATCCTGGCTCAGGATGAACGCTGGCGGTATGCTTAACACATGAAAGTCGAACGGGGTAGTAA
>NZ_VRZC01000184.1 GCF_016743215.1 Geminocystis sp. GBBB08 | reverse complement strand
GTCATAATGCACAAAATAAAATTTTCTTCTTGAATAGGAAAAATAAATTCTTTGACAATAATATCATGTTTAAAATATTCTGTTTCCCTATTTTTTATTACTTCTTTTTTTTGCCATGCTTCTTTAATATGATCAATATTTCCTAATATATCAGTGGCTAATTTTCCAATTATTGGCTCGTTTTCAAGGCGAAATAGTTGACAAAAAGAGGGGTTTACCAGTTTAATTATTAAGTTATTATCGATGGCAATTAAAGCATTAGGATCATATTCCCATAAAAGTTTATATAAATGATTTTGACTACTTTCTAACATAGCTAATTATATACTTTTTTATTATTTTAAATTGTAAGTAATATTTATTTTAGTTTTTATTTAATCATTGGTAATATTTCTCTAATAAATTTGTCTTCTAAATTCTGAGGGCTAATGTGGATAAAGTGTTTATTCCTAAATTTCATCACAATTCCACTGCTACAAGTTTCTAAACAAAATGAGCCTTTTAACTCAATCTTTTCATTCAAATTATGTTGATTTATCAGAGATTGTAGTTGCGGTAAAACTTCATAAACACCTAATTGATGACAAGCTGAACCCATACATAAATACAAATTTTCTTTACTCATAATTTTACCTCCAGATGGATTGGTGGGCATTGCCCACCCTACTGTTAGTTTTTATATTTTTCTTTAATAATTTTGCCTTCGCTATTAACTAATTCTATGTGTAATGGCATTTGTCCTATAGCATGAGTTGAACAGCTTAAACAGGGATCAAATGCTCTAATTCCTGCTTCTACACGATTTAACATGGCTTCTGGTATGTCTTCTTCGCCGTGAATGTAATGTTTGGCTATCTGGGTGACGGTTTTATTCATGGCAAGGTTATTTTGCCCTGTGGCAATGATGAGGTTTACCTTTTTAATTAAGCCGTTGTCATCCACGTTGTAATGATGAAAAAGTGTACCCCTAGGTGCTTCACTTACACCAATGCCTACTAAGTAATTGATTCCTGCTTCTGCCCTTACTCTAGTGGACAAAATGTCGGGATCGTGTATTAAGTTTTCAATGGCTTCTAAACAAGCGACAATCTCAATTAAACGGGCGTAGTGATAGAAGAAAGACGATGTAGCAACACGACTACCAGCCCGATGACGAAATTCGTGTAATTCTTGATCTGCTTGAGGTGTACCGATGCGATCGCACACATTTAATCTTGCCAAAGGACCTACTCTATAGATACCATCAGGATAGCCTAAAGGTTTATAGTAAGGGAATTTGAGATAAGACCAATTTTCTACCGCTTCCCCTAAAAAGTCTAGGTAATTATCCTCACTCAAGCCGTCAGCGATAATGTTACCTTGACTGTCGATGAATCGCAAATGTCCTCCATAGTGTTCCCAAGTACTATCGGGGGCGACTAACCCCATAAATAAGGAATCAAATTTGCCAAATACGTCAATTTCTGTTTTTAATTCGCTATCTAAGAGCTTTTTAAAGAGATTTAGGGCTAATTCGGTGGTTTGCTTTGCTTCAGGCAAATTATCTTCAATCCATTGACGATTTTCTTCTTTAAGTGGCGATCGAACTCCTCCTGGCACAGCCCAAGCGGCATGAATTTTTCTTGCTCCTAGTATTTCAATAATATTTTGACCAAAAGCGCGTAAACGGATACCAGCACGAGCCAAATCGGGATCTGCACTCATCAAGCCAAAAACGTTACGGGTAGAGGGATTGGAGTCCCAACCGAGGAGAAAATCAGGGCTACTGAGGTGGAAAAAAGAGAGGGCATGAGATTGGGTGATTTGGGCTAAATTCATCATCCGACGCAATTTTTCTCCTGTAGGGGGGATTTTTACCCCTAAGATTTTATCGCCAGTTTTGGCGGAGGCGAGGAGATGACTAACAGGGCAAATACCACAGATACGGGCGGTAATTCCAGCCATTTCAAACATGGGGCGACCTTCACAAAATTTCTCAAAACCTCGAAATTCTACCACATGAAAACGGGCATCATTTACTTTACCATTATCATCTAAATAAATGGATATTTTAGCATGACCTTCGATGCGAGTAACGGGGTCGATAATAACTGTTTTTGACATAATTTTTTACCTATTTTATAATTAAATATTAGATATTTTTTGAGGGATCAAATTAATTAAGTTTCGTAAAGCATGATTCATCGATTGACTCTACCATTCTCAACTGATTTAATAAACTTCGTCATGAGTACCAATATCAACTAAAATAATTAATGTTTGTTCTGATAACTCCGTTTGATTTATTTTGAAGATAATCCGATATTCATAGTTAATAGAACAAGACCAATAATTATCTAAATTACCTGTCAGTTTATGAGTTTTTAAGGATGCAGTAAAGGGATCGTTTTCTAATATTTTTAAAATGTTCCTTATTTTATTTTCTAAGGAAGAATTTTTTTTTATTAAACGTTTAAAGGCTCTTTTAAAACTTGTATCAGCTACTAAAATCATTCTTTTTCATCGTCTTCTAATAAATAGTTCATTATTTCGTCTGAATTTCCTACTTTTACCTTACCTAGCTCTAAATTTTTGAGAGTTTTTTCTCCATTGCTTAAGATTTCTGAACGTCTTTTTTCAATACGTCTTTTGCGTATTAGTTCAAATAAATATTCTTGGTCATCTATAGATAAAGTTTCGATCGAGTCTATAATATCTTGAAAATAAGTAGTTGTCATAAATTTCTCCGATAAGTAATCATTTTTATGGAAGTTATTTTAATTAGGGAAAATTTTGATAAATTTCTTTTTGGTGTAAAAATCTAACAAATCTAACTATATCTTGATCGGCATAAATACCAATCCTATAATCTCCTATTTTAATTCTATAATAATTATTTTCTCCTTTTAAAGATTTGATTTGATTAATTTGCTGTAAATTTTCTGCTTTTTCAATATCTTCTATTACTGACTTAATTTTCTTTAATAGTTTAGTCTCCTTAATTTTTTGTAAATCTTTTTCTAAACTTTTTCTAAATTATACGTTCATTATTTCTGTTCTAAAATTTTAAAAATAGATTCATTATCAACTAACTCGGTTTCTTCGCCTTCTTCAATAGCTTTAGATAGAGCAATATTTTCGATAATTTCTATGATTAAATCAGAAAATTCCTCTTGATTTTCAGTAATAAGCTCTAAAACTACCTCTTTTAAGGTTTGTTTTAATTGGTTGGTTTCTATTAATATATTAGTCATCGTTTATTATTATTTAATTGCTTGATTTATTATACAAAAAAATACTTTTTTCATGGTTCTATTTTAATCTAAAAAAGACTTTATTTTTATTATTAAGAAGTTTTTAAGAGGTTTCCCGAATATAAAAAGTATATCCATAAAAATCACTATATTCTCTGAATAAATTGATTTCTGATTTAATGTCATCAATGACTAATTGAGTCATGGGGTTACTGTGTAAACTAAATTTTTCTATATTCTTTTGCAACGGATTATAGTAATTTTGCCACCAAGAATTACTGGATAATCGATAAGTATTAATAACTCGAAAACTAGATGTTTCTGCTTAGCTTAAACCATCATCAAAAAATTCTGAAAAAACTTTGCGTCTTTGCGCCTTTGCGAGAGGAAACAAATCAACCAAATTTGATCATTTCTCGCCCTTTCATGACGGGTTTTTCCTCTTTTAAAAGAGGTGCGATCGCATCTTTAATGCGTTGGGCGGAAGGGGGGCAACCTGGAAGGAATAAATCCACATCGACGATATGATGAATAGGCTGGACTTTTTCGAGGAGTTCTGGTACGATATGAGGGTCTTTTGGTATTTGTCCTGAATCATCGCTTAACTCAAGATAACAGCGTTTTAAGACTGGATCAGTACCATTTAACATATTACGCATGGCTGGTACATTGGCGGTAACGGCACAATCACCGAAGGAGATGAGAAACTTAGTTTTTTTGCGTACTTCTAACAGTAGTTCTAAGTTTTCTTCATTGGCGATCGCACCTTCAACTAAACAGACGTCAACGTTATCAGGATAATGTTTGATGTCACTGGCAACGGGGCTATATACAACGTCCACTGCTTCGGCTACATCGAACAAAAATTCGTCCAAGTCAAGGAATGACATATGACAACCGGAGCATCCTGCTAACCATACTGTAGCAAATTTTATCTTGTCCATTGGTGTTTCTCCCTAGCATTACTTAAAAATTCAACTTTACTGCGATCTTTGGTAGTTTCGGCGGTGGTGTCACCCTTACGGAAAATACTACCTGTAGGACAAGCATCCACACATTTACCGCAAGAAGTACAAGCGTCAACATCACCCCAAGGTTGATTTAAGCCACTGACGATTTTAGCGGCGGCGCCTCGAAAGGCAACATTCCAGACATGGGCGGTTTCAATTTCGGCACAGACTCTCACGCATCTAGTACATAGAATACAACGATTGTGATCAATGCCAAATAGGGGATGAGATAAGTCAACGTCTCGCTGAGGGAAGCGATAATTAAACCTAGTATGATCCATACCTACTTCGATCGCTACGTCTTGCAGTTGACAGTTATTGTTAGCGACACAGACGGCGCAAACGTGATTACCTTCCGCAAAGAGTAATTCAACAATCATCTTACGATACTCTTGTAACTGCTCAGTTTGGGTGAGAATTTCCATGGCTTCTAAGGCTTCGGTGACGCAACTAGGTACAAGGTTAGGATTACTTTTGATTTCTACCAAGCATAAACGACAAGCCCCCACATCGGAGACTCCTTCTAGGTGACAGAGGGTAGGAATAGGGATTCCTGCTTGCTTTGCAGCTTTCAGTATGGTTGTACCTGCTTCTACGGCTACGTCAATGCCATCTATTTTTAATGTATTTACAGACATTTTTTTTAGTGAATAATGAATAATGAATAATTTTTGATAATTGTATTAATAGACATCTGGATAAATATTGGCAAGATGCCTGTTTTAAGGTAAATCTAATTATTCTGACTAAATTTTTCTAATAACCAAGCTGTTACCTGACTGTGATTAATTTGGCGAGTCATCTTTAATGCTTCTTCTAATAAGGATAATTTTAACTGAGATAAAACTAAAGATTCTCTGATGCGATAACTGCCTTGATTTTCAATTTTAAAAGCAATTATTTCACCTTTTTTCACATCTACAATCCAATATTCTTTTACTCCTAATTCCTCATATAATAATCTTTTTTCACCTTGATCGTCTTTTAAAGAAAAATTGGCTATTTCTATTACTAAAGTAGGAGGGGGAAATTTATCTAATTTAATAATACTTGTGCCGTAGGGAATAGCCGAGGCGGTATCACCAATATAGTAAGATAAGTCGGGTTGTGCCTCTTGATAACCTGTTTTGCGATAGCTACAATTATCGTTAGCATTTAAGTCAATTTTTTTTAAAGCACTATAGATATTAATAGCAGTATTAATGATAGAGTGATCTCTTGAATGATCGTTTCCTAATGGTGACATTTCAATTCTTAATCTACCTTGATAATAATAAAATTTTCCTTTTTCATAATCAGGATTTTCAGCGAGTTGCATAAACTCATGCCAATTAGCATCTATCCATTTATCACTGGTTATTTTTGTGGTTAATAAAGTCATTTTTTTACCTTTTTTTGATAACTCTTACACTATTTATATTAAACTTTTAATTCTCTTTGCGCCTTTGCGCCTTTGCGTGAGAAAAAAATTTTCATAGTCTTGTCATTAACCTAGCAACCCCTAAAAATGGTGGGTTATACCCACTCTAAGGTTATTTGAGTAGTTGTAAATATTCCTCCTTAAAGTAGTGTAAGGTGCTTAAGACGGGATTGGGTGCTGTTTGCCCTAAACCGCATAAACTGGTAGCTTTTACCATATGGGATAATTGTTCTAACTTGCCTATATCGGCTTGGGAGGCTTCCCCGTTGAGGATTTTAGTCAACATTTGGTATAGTTGCACTGTGCCTGTGCGACAGGGGATACATTTTCCGCAGGTTTCTCCTCGACAAAATTCCATATAAAATCGGGCAAGGGCTACCATATTAGTATCTTCATCTATGACTATCATGCCACCTGATCCCATAATAGTACCTAATTCCTTTAGGGATTCATAATCAACGGGAGTATCAAAATATTGATAAGGGATACAACCACCAGAAGGCCCACCTGTTTGTACGGCTTTTATTTCATTATTGCCTGGCACTCCTCCTCCCATTTCTTCCACAATTTGACGAATAGTTGTACCCATTGGCACTTCGATTAAGCCTGTATTGTTGACTTTGCCAGTGAGGGCGAATACTTTTGTGCCTTTGCTTTTTTCTGTGCCAATATTAGCATACCATACTCCTCCTTCCCTGATAATTGGCACGATGTTAGCGTAGGTTTCCACGTTGTTGATTAAAGTTGGGCATCCCCATAAGCCTGATTGGGCGGGATAAGGTGGGCGCGGGCGTGGGTTGCCTCTGTCTCCTTCGATGGAAGCGATAAGGGCGGTTTCTTCTCCACATACAAACGCCCCTGCACCTACCCTAATATCAATCTTAAAGTCAAATAGGCTATTAAATATCTGTGTGCCTATTAAGTCTTGTCTTTTTGCCTGTTGAATCGCCTTTTGTAATCGGGCTATCGCCAGAGGATATTCGGCTCTAACGTAGATATAACCTTGATTTGCCCCTACTGCATAACCGGCGATCGCCATGCCTTCAATAATACGATGAGGATCACTTTCAAGGACACTTCGATCCATAAAAGCACCCGGATCACCTTCGTCTGCATTACAAACGATGTACTTTTGTTCCCTCGGCATTTTGGAAACGGTAGCCCATTTTAAGCCGGTAGGATAACCGCCTCCTCCCCTTCCCCGTAAGCCACTGGTAACGACTTCTTTAACTACTTCTTGGGGTGTCATTTCGTGCAAGGCACGGTATAGCTGTTGATAACCTCCCACGGCAATATATTCATC
>NZ_VRZC01000183.1 GCF_016743215.1 Geminocystis sp. GBBB08 | reverse complement strand
AATTGTTCATCGCTTAAATCCACTGAAGAGAAATTAATCATTAAATTATTCATCTTTCTTTACCCTCTATAGTCACAAATCTTTACTACGGAAAAATACAATTAGTTGAAGTTTAAATATTTCCTGCTTCTTACTATTAAAATACCTTTTTTCTTCTTACTTAGGTATTAATAAATGTTAACAATCTCGGAGAATAAATTAAAGACGCACTAATATATTATTACCATGAGTATCAGTGCCACAAGTTGTATATAAATTATATTTTTTCGCCATTTTTCTCACCATAGCAGTTTGTTTTTCACTAGGTTGCCAAGGATGAGGATTACCATAGGCATAATAAGTCTCTACTCCGTCAATACCTAATTCATAGGCTTCAGAAATTAATTCTTCTGCACTACGGCGGTAACGAGAAGGATGGGCTAACACCACCAATCCTTGTGCTTGATGAAGAATTTTGATAACTGTTTTTGCATCGGCATTTTTTCCTGTGGGGGCTTCTCCTGTCAAGTATTTTTGTAAAATATCAGCTTCAGGATTAAAACCATAGCCTAAGATATGAACATTTGTACCATTTAATTCAGAAGTAATTTCAATGCCTGTCCATAAGTGAGGTAAAACAGCGTTAGGATTGAGGTGAGATTTTTCTGTGAGGTAATTTTTGGCACGATAAAAACCTTTAACACTATGATGATCTGTAATAGCAAATCCTTGTAAGCCAATAGATAAGGCTTGTTCAACTAATGATTCTGGAGATAATTGCCCATCAGAACAATTAGTGTGTAGATGAAAATTATAATCGTGAGGACAACTCAAATTATTAATATTTTCCCATACTAATCCTAATTTTACTATATCTTGTGCTTTATGATTATGGGATAAGAGAACTGTTTTTTTTGTTGTTAACAGCATATTTTGCTCAACTATTACGAATTATTAATTTCAATGTAACAAAAATTTGTGGACATTGACCAGTAAACATTAAAAAATCCTTAAGAAATTTGTTATCACCATAATATCGATTATTTATATCAGTAAAAATACTTACCTATTTATTTATCTTTGTTTATTGAGATTGCTATATACTATTAGATATTGAAATTAAGCAAGTTTCACTGAAAAAGTTAATATTATTTCATGATAAATAATCGGCGATCACCTCGTGAATTTTGGTTAAAAATAGTAATAATTATTGTTATTATTATCGGTATTTTTTTCCGTTTGACTAATATAGATAAAAAAATTTATTGGCACGATGAAGTTTATACCTCTTTAAGAGTAGCGGGTTATAAAGGAGATCAAATAGTAGAAACTTTTTTTAATGGTAAAATTATCACAGCAAAAGACTTATTAGAATTACAGATATTAAAACCAAAAACTCCTTTATCATCGACTTTAAATTCATTAATAGAACATCCTGAACATCCGCCATTATATTATTTATTACTACGTTTTTGGCAAGATTTATTAGGAAGTTCAATTATTATTAATCGGAGTTTATCTATTGTATTTAGTTTATTAATTTTTCCAGGTATTTATTATTTATCGAAACAATTGTTTAACCATAACTTAGTTAGTTTAATTAGTGTAACTTTTGTCGCAATTTCACCTATTCAAATATTATACGGCCAAGAAGCTAGAGAATATAGTTTATGGATGGTAACAATTATTTTATCAAGTTGGTTTTTTTTAAAGGCAATTAAGACTAATAAAATCAATCATTGGTTAGGATATAGTTTAAGTTTAAGTGCAACTTTTTATACTTCTATATTATCGGCATTTCTTCCTATAGTTAATATTGTTTATATATTTTTAATGAGAAAATCACTAGAAGTAAAAACAAATATAAATTTTTTAACTTTTACTATCATAAGTGGTATTTTATTTACTCCTTGGATATTAATAACATTGATAAATTTGCAGATTCTTAAAGATAAAACAAAATGGACAAATGTAGAAGAATCTTTAGAATTTTTAGCTAATTTATGGGGTTTACATTTTACCAGTTTATTTGCTGATGTAGGCTTACCTTTATATCATTGGGCTACTTATATTTTTATCACTTTCGCTTTTAGTTTAATTTTTTATAGTTTCTTTTTTCTAATCAAAAATAACAGTAAAAATATTTGGCTTTATCTATTATTATTAGTACTTATTCCCACTTTAGGATTAATTGTACCAGATTTAATTTTCGGCGGAATTAGATCAAGTATGACTAGATATTTTTTCCCCGCTTATCTAGCTATTTATTTAACCATTGCCTATACTTTAGGAAAGAAAATTGAAGAGAAATCGAAAATATGGTCAATAATATTAGGAATAATTTATACTGTCAGCATTATATCTAATCTAATTAGTAGTAATAGCGAAACTTGGTGGAATAAAGCTCCTAGTTATCATAACCCTGCCATCGCTAAAATTATCAATCAAGCTGAAAATCCTTTAGTTATCACTGAAAAATTTGACATCAATGAAGGGAATATAATTTCTATTAGTCATAATTTAAAACCAGAAACTAAATTACAATTATTAGATGTCAATACACCGATTAAACCTCATAAAGAATTTCCAGAAATTTATGTTTTTAATCCTTCACCTGAATTTAGAAAAAAGATAGAAACCATTTATCAAAGTAAGTTAAATTCTATTTATCCCCTTCTTTATCAATTAACACTATAACTAGAAAATAACTATTTGGGGCAATTTAGGCGAGGGGTTTAAACCCCTTGTTACCCATTGTTACCATAGGTTTGAGAAAAATAAAGGACATCGGTTAATTTTACTCACTCTTCTAAATTTTTTTCCCAAAGCTCGGTAAAATCTTGAGAACAAATAGGTCTGCTAAAATAATAACCTTGTAACTTATGACAACCATTATCTTTGAGATAATTTGCCTGTTCAATAGTTTCTACACCTTCAGCAATAATTCCCATTTGCAAACTATGGGCTAGGGCGATGATAGAGCGAGTAATTGCCACATCATCAGCATCATGAGGGATGCCTCTAACAAAAGATTGATCTATTTTTAAGTAATCAATGGAAAAACGTTTTAGGTAACTTAAAGAAGAAAAACCAGTACCAAAATCATCTAAGGCTGTTACTAATCCAAGTTTATGTAACCCTTCAAGGGTGGTTATTGCTTTTTGTACATCATTAATTAGTAAACCTTCAGTAATTTCTAACTCTAACTGACTAGGCTTTAAATTGGTTATGGTGAGAATTTCTGAGACTTCGTTGATTAGATTAGGTTGTTGAAACTGTTTGGCTGAAAGATTAACTGCTACGCATAATTCAGGAAAACCTGCGCCAGTCCAAATTTGATTTTGTTTACAAGCTGTTTCTAGTACCCATTTACTAATTGAAATAATTAGATCGCTAGATTCGGCAATAGGAATAAATAAGGCAGGAGAAATAAAACCATGTTGATGATGTTGCCAACGTAATAAAGCCTCCGCTCCCGTAAATTTCCCTGTTTCTATATCTACTTGGGGTTGATAAAAAAGTTGTAATTCTTCTCTTTCTAAAGCTCGATATAAATCTCTTTCTAATTCAAATCGGCGGCGTAGTTTTTCATTCATTTCTGTTGAATAGAAACGATAAGTATTACGTCCTTGTTCTTTTGCCAAATTTAAAGCTATTTCCCCTTGATTCATTATTTCTTGAGGTTCAACTTTTTCTTGATCATAAATCGTAATCCCTATTGTGGCACTTAAATAAATATCTTCATTATTAACTAACATTTTTTGAGCTAGAGTATTGAGGATTCGCTCAGAATAATTATTTAATTTTTCTAAGGATGTTAAATTAGGATAGAGAATCGCAAATTCATCGGCATTAATTCTGCTTAATAATTCTGTATTTCCCACATAGTTAGTTAATTGTTGAGCAACGGTACGCAAAACTAAATCTCCTGATTCTTTTCCTAAATTATTGTTGATATTAGTAAAACCATCTAAGTCTAAAATTAATACAGCTAAAGAACTTTGATTTTTTTGAGCTTTATCTATTTCTTCTTTTAATTTTGATTCAAATAGTTGACGATTAGGTAAGGACGTAAGGCGATCGTAGTTTTTTAATTGTTCAATTAATTCATCTAACTTGGATATGGTATAAAGAGTATCTGCCATGAGAATACCGACTTCATCTTTAAATTGAGTAGGTAGTTGGGGAATTTGATTATTTTCCAAATATTGACGTAATCCTTTAGCGGTTAAAGTAATTGGAAAAAGCAACTTTTGTAAAATTATCAGAGTCAGGGCTGTTCCTACAAGAGTAGCAATAAGAGCAACAATAAGTACATGGATTTTAGTATCTATAGTCAGAGTCGTAACGCTAATGGAATAAAAGAAAAGAGTTAATAATGGAATATGAGTACCTAAAAAAGCCACTAACATTATTTTACCTAGATAGCTTTTCGGACGTTTAAATTTAGCCAGAGTTGAATAAAGTGCTAATTTAGAATTTTTAAAAGGTTTCATTTTTTGTTTTTTTGAGACTAAATAAGTTTTGAGTAAAAGATTTTGATCAATTTTCAGAAATTTGGAATTAGGTGTTAACAATTAGAAATTATTAAAATGCTTATTCCTCATTACTGATTACTTATTCCTCATTATCTATTATTTTCTTGTCTATTCTGTAAATCTTTAAGAGTTATTACAAAATCTTCTATGCTGGTAAATTTACCATAGACTGAAGCGAAACGAACATAAGCAACTTCAGATAAACTACTTAAATAACTTAAAACTAATTGCCCAATATTTTCACTGGTTATTTCTCTAGGGAATTTTTCTTCTATATGTGATTCAATATTTTCGACTAAAGACTCTAGTAAGCCTGAATCTATGCCTGTTTTTTCACAAGCTCGAACTATTCCTCTTAATATTTTAGAGCGATCGAAAGATTCTGTGCTACCATCTTTTTTAATCACCGTAATAGGTAAAAATTCAATTCTTTCATAAGTAGTAAAACGATGACGACATCTTAAACATTCTCGTCTGCGTCGAATACTCTGTCCTTTCTCTGTGGTACGAGATTCCAATACTCTAGTGTTATCGTAGTTACAAGAAGGACATAGCATATTTTTTGTAATTGAGTGAATAGGCCATTAAGAATTAAACTTTACTCCCCTAAGAAAAAATGAGGATTTCGATATTGAAATTACTTAAGTTCGATGAAAAAAAATGTTGAAAAATAAGGCGTTGAGAGTCTTGATTGAGGAAATTTCTCTTTACAATAAACAAAAAAAGCCTCTTTCTTTACTATCTTAACTAAATAATGAATTTAATCAAGACAGATGAAAAAGACTTTTAATAATTTATGAATCAAAAGCGATAACAAAATGTTTAAACGCTTTAGTTTTTAAAATCTATTTTTGAATTTTAGGAGGCTCACGAAAAGCTACAGCAAAAAACAAAACTGAGATCATCATAGCTAACACCAAAATATAAGCAACACTTTCCATTTTTTTTCCTATATTGTAGTTTTTTTATTGTTTAAAACCATTAAGTAAGGATAGAAAGAAGATAAAATTAATTCTCTCCATCCTTCCTTTCGTAAAAATTATGCAGATTCTGCACGACGAGTGGACTTATCCCCTACTTTTTGGAATAAACCCCATTCTACTTGATCTGGATCTAAATCTGGATCAATACCTGCGAATACGTCACGGAAGAGAGTACGCGCTCCATGCCAAATATGACCGAAAAAGAAGAGTAATGCAAAACAAGCATGACCAAAAGCAAACCATCCACGAGTACTGGTACGGAATACACCGTCAGAGTTGAGAGTTTCTGTATCAAAGGTAAAAGGTTCACCTAATTGTGCTTTACGAGCATAACGTTTAACGTCAAGAGGATCACTAAAAGTTTTACCATCTAAATCTCCCCCTAAGAAAGTTACACTGACACCAGTTTGCTCAATACTTAAAGCCGATTCTGCACGACGAAAAGGAATGTCTGCACGGACAACACCATCAGCATCGGTTAAAACTACGGGGAAAGTTTCAAAGAAGTTAGGAAGACGGCGTAAGAATAATTCACGACCTTCTTTATCTTTGAACACAGGATGTCCTAACCAACCTTGAGCGATACCGTCACCTTTAACCATAGGACCGGTACGGAATAAACCACCTTTTGCGGGGCTATTACCAACATAGTCATAAAAGGCTAATTTTTCGGGAATTGCTGCCCATGCCTCTTCGGGGGTAGCACCATTAGCAATACTAGATTCTACTCGGCGCTGAATTTCTTGTTGATAGTATCCTTGATCCCATTGATAACGGGTCGGGCCAAATAATTCTACAGGAGTAGTTGCATTACCATACCACATTGTTCCAGCTACGATGAAAGCAGCAAAGAATACGGCTGCAATACTGCTAGAAAGTACAGTTTCAATGTTACCCATCCGAAGAGCTTTATAAAGTCTTTCGGGAGGACGAACACTGAGATGGAATAAACCGGCAATAATACCAACAATACCTGCGGCGATATGGTGAGCTACGACACCGCCAGGGTTAAAGGGGTTAAAACCAGCAGGCCCCCATTCAGGTGCTACGGGTTGAACGTGTCCAGTTAAACCATAGGCATCAGATACCCACATTCCAGGTCCCCATAATCCAGTTAGGTGGAATGCACCAAAACCGAAACAGAGTAATCCAGATAAGAATAAATGAATACCGAACATTTTAGGTAAATCTAAAGCCGGTTCACCAGTACGAGAATCGGTGAATAATTCTAAATCCCAGAATACCCAATGCCATACGGCGGCTAAAAAGAGTAATCCTGATAAAATGATGTGGGCGATGGCCACACCTTCAAAAGACCAAAAACCCGGATCAATGCCTGTTTCACCAGTGATACTCCAACCACCCCAAGATCCAGTCACGCCTAAACGTGCCATGAAAGGGAGAACAAACATACCTTGTCTCCACATAGGATTTAAAACAGCATCACTAGGATCAAATATAGCTAACTCATATAAAGCCATAGATCCAGCCCAACCTGCAACTAATGCTGTGTGCATTAAGTGTACTGCTATTAAGCGACCGGGATCATTAATTACAACTGTGTGTACTCGATACCAAGGTAGTCCCATTGACTAGGCAC
>NZ_VRZC01000182.1 GCF_016743215.1 Geminocystis sp. GBBB08 | reverse complement strand
GAGATACAAAAGGGGCGATCGCCTCTATGGAGTCCGTAGCGAAATTACCCTACGAACACGCTCAAGATGGCATCTCCTATACTTTTTCCATTGTGCCTAATGCTTTAATATCAAAGCGTTTAGGCATTGAAATTAACTCAAGAGTTTTTGCTTATTATCAAAGTGAAGATAATAGCTTAGATCACGCATTGCAGAATTTAGGTTTATCACAAACTAATTCCTACTGGCGATTTCAAGTTATTTATGGATTGTTATGGAAAGTTCGCAGTAATAATATAAACAGGATTAAGGGGATTAAAACGAGTATTGTTAGCTATAGCTAAAGATTTGGATATTTGGGTATTAATAATTTCAAAAAACCATGAATTTTTTTTAAACCATTCTAAGGCTTCGGTTAAATTTTCGATGGTAGCTAAAGCGATAACTATTTTTCCTTCAGAATTAATTTTAGTTTTGATTATGTCTAATAAAGATGTTAAATTGCCTCCACTTCCGCCAATAAAAATACGGTGAGGATTAGGTAAGTTTTGGATAACTTTTTCAGCTTTATTATGAATGATTGTGACGTTATTTACTTGGAATTTTTGACAATTTTCGATTATTAAATTTATCCCCATAGTAGTTTTTTCTATAGCATAAATTTCGCTACTATTTACCAGTCTAGCTATTTCGATAGAAACACTACCAGTACCAGCTCCAATATCCCAAATTATTTGTTTTGGTTGTAAAGCTAATGCTCCTAATATTAATAATCTTACTTCTTTTTTGGTGATTAATCCGGGTTGATCTGGAAAAGTTTTAAAGAGATTATCAGCTAATCCTATTATTGGTAATTTATCCAAGTCTAAAAATTCTTGATTATTATTATTATTTTTGACTAAGATAACTATATTTAAAGGTGATATTGATTGTAAATTTAGATCTTGTTCTTTTTGTATAAAAGTAATTTTTTCTTCTTGACTCCCTAAACTTTCACATAACCAAAAATCATATTTTATAGCGGTTTTTAGTTGATGATAAACTTGCCAAATAATTAAGGGATTGTTAATGTTATCCGTTAAGATAGCTATTTTTTCATAACCTTTTTTTAATCCTTGAATTAATGAATCAATCTCTCTACCATGAAGACTAATAAATTGTGCATCTTGCCAAGGTATTTTTAACCGATTAAACCCCAATTGCATACAACTATAATGAGGATAAAATTCTAATTCTTCAGGCAAAAAATTATTAACTAATATTCTACCAATACCATAAAATAAAGGATCTCCTGTTGCTAATATTACTATTTTTTCTCCTGTTTTTTGATACTCTTTAATTTTATCAATTATTGTCTCTAAGTTATTAATTCTGACTTTGATTGCTGAATGATTAGGAAAATATTTTAAATGGCGATCGCCTCCTATTAAAACAGTAGCTTTGTTAACAATTGTTAAAATAGAATTAGTTAAACTATTCGCACCTTCTAAACCAATTCCCACAATTTTGATACCCATAAATGATCATTGATAGTTTCAGTTAAAATACTGTTATTTTAATGGTTTAAAAATATTGATAAAACCTACTTATAATAATTATATCTATTTGGTTATATAAATCAGTTAAATTTTGATTATTATGAAGAATAACATCGGCGAGTTTTATTTTTTCAGCTAAAGGCATCTGACTCTTAATACGAGAGATAGCTTCGGCTTGTGTTAAATTATTGCGATTTTGTAAACGGCTTAATTGAGTAGCAAAATTACAATTAACTACCCAAATTTGAGTAACTAAATTAGTCATCTTTGCTTCAAAAAGTAAAGGAATAGATAGAAGAATAATAGGATTCGATAATTTTTTCATTTGTGATAGTAAAGAATCTCTAACAAAAGGATGTATTTGATTTTCTAGCCAATTTTTTTCTTGATAATTATTAAAAATAATATTACCTAATTTTTCTCTATTTAAGTTACCTTGATCTAATAAAATATTTTTCCCATAACGATTAACTATCTTTTGAAAAATGGGAGAATTGATTGTTACTGCCTCCCTTGCAATTAAATCAGCATCTAATACTGGTATTAAATATTTTTCGGCTAAATAATTTGAAACTGTTGATTTTCCTGTCGCAATTCCTCCCGTTAAGCCGATAATAATTTGTTCTTTCTTAATCATAATTAAGTACTTGGGCAAAATTAATTGTATATAGGCAATGGGTAATATCAGGTTCGCTTAAACAGTTATAATTAAATTTCAGCTCATAAATTAAAATACGGATTTTGTTTTATAAGTGATCATCCGAACTTGATATAACAAAGGGTTTAAACCCCTTGCCTTGCATTGTTGTCAAGGGCTTGGGAAAAATAAAATCCACAATTAATTTTACTTACCTACTTATTCTAATTGAAAGAGTTAGAAATAAATTTAAACGTTATTACCTACTTTTGAGAGATCGAATATTTCGCATCTTCCTTTTCCCTTCTGTTTAGCTTCATACATGGCAATATCTGCATCTTTGATGATAGTTTCAATATTATTGCAATTCATGGAACTTAAAACAACACCAATACTTGCATTGGTAGATACTATCTTTTCTTGGATAGTAAAAGATGTGCTTAAACTTTTTTGAATACGGTGGGCAATTTTACAAACTTGTTTCAGGTCAGCTACATTTTCTAATAAGATAGCAAATTCATCGCCGCCAAAACGAGCTACGGTATCTATGGGGCGTACTAATTCTAACAAACGATTTGCTACCCCTATTAATAATTGATCTCCCGTCCAATGTCCTAGAGTATCATTAATGGTCTTAAAATTATCTAAATCTAAAAATAAAACGGCGAATAAATATTCTGGGTTACGTTGCACTCTTTCAATAGCATCTGTAAGTCTTTCGGTAAACCAAACTCGATTGGCTAAATTAGTTAAGGAATCGTAAAAGGCTTGACGTTTTAATTCTTGCTGGGCTATCCTTCTTGCGGTGTCATCTGTAAATACTAAAACTGTACCAGTAGATTCTCCCATAAAATTATTGATATAGTTAAGATTAATACTGTTATTGATAGGAGAAATTCGATTGCAAATGGGAATTTCTGTACCATTTTTACTAATTAAGGAGGTATATTCAGGTAAATGAACAAAGTCACCAGATTCTATTATTTTAGTTAGAAAAGAAGCAAGGCTAGTTTTTGTCTTTTCATCAATGAGATTAAAAACGGAAGTAAGGGGTTGATTTATAGCTGAAGTTAAAGACCAACCTGTAATTTTTTCAGCAAGGGGATTAATAAAAGTCACATAACCATTGGTATCAGTAACAATTACACCATCGGTAATACTATTGAGAATGGTAGTTAACCAACGAGTATTTTGCTTTAATTTTTGATATATATTATATTTATAAAGAGCTATTTCAATACCTATGCGTAATTCTTGTTTAGTAAAAGGTTTAAGAATATAACCAAAAGGTTTAGTTAGTTTAGCTCTTTCCACAGTAGTTTTATCTCCATGGGCGGTTAAATAAATAATCGGAATGTCTAAAATATCAACGATTTTTTCTCCTGCTGTAATACCATCTATATTACCAATTAACTTAATATCCATTAACACTAAATTGGGTTTAATTTCTAGGGCTTTTTCGATGGCATCTTCCCCAGAATCAACAAATAAAGGAACATCATACCCCAAATCTTGCAATACTAATTGTAGATCTTCAGCGACAATACTTTCATCTTCCACAATTAATATTTTTGTAGTCGTATTTTTGGTTGTATTTGTCATGAAATAATAAGTTATATTTGTTAAATAAATTATAGCAATTATCAGAGTTATGAGTGCTTAAACTGAGGGATCTAAATCTTCAAAGGATCTTTATATTTAAGACTTTCAACAATTTTCAAACTAACAAGTATAGTTATCAGTTATTTTGCAGGACTTCCTTTTATACTAGTTAAGGTTATAGTATATTTTGTTCCTTCTTCTCTGTCTAAGACAATGTTTCCTCTTAGTTGACGAATGAGATTTTTAACTAATTTTAATCCTAAAGTAGGGCTTTTTTCCCAGTTTAAATCTGGGGGTAAACCTTTACCATTATCAGCAACTGTTAAAACTAAATTGTTTTCTTTATCGGCGGTAATACCCACAAATAATTTTCCTTTTTGATTTTTATTAAAGGCATATTTAAGAACATTAGATATTAATTCATTAATGATTAAACCACAAGGTACTGCGGAATCTATATCTAAGAAGAAATTTTGTTCTACTTTTACTTGATATTCTATAGATAAAGTATTTATTTGATAGGTAGAAAATAAGATATTAATTAGTTCATTGATATATTCCGATAAGTTAATTTCTGAAAAATTATTTGATTGATAAAGATGCTCGTGAATTAATGCCATAGATTGAATACGAGTTTGGCTTTCTTGAAATTTTATGGAGATTGAAGGATTATTGATCGATCGAGATTGAAGATTTAATAAACTATGGATTATTTGTAAATTATTTTTAACTCGATGATGTATTTCTTTTAATAAAACTTCTTTTTCGTGCAGTGATGCTTGTATTTGTTGTTCAATGATTTTTACTTGAGTAATATCACGAATACTCACTACTATACCTGAGATATTGTGATCTAATTGATAAGAAGGGGAATAAGTAATACTTAAATATTGATTTTTGGTTATTGGATGATCATACCATATTTCAAAATTAATGGTTTTACCTGATAAACATTGATCTACTTTAGTTTTAAAAATATTAGCAAAAAGTTCGGGATCTAAAATATCCGTTATGGGGTGATTAATCACTTCTGAGAGGGATTTTTGATGTAAATATAAATATTTTTCATTAACTACTTGATAAATATAATTTTTATCTATTAAAGCGATGGCATCTGATGTTCCAGCAACAATTTTTTCGTAATTCCGAAGTTGATTTTCCACTTGAAGACGATTAGTTATATCTCTCGCCGCAGAATAAATAAGGTTATCTACACGAACCGATCGCCATTCTAAATCACGGTATGAACCATCACGACAACGATAACGATTAACAAAATTATTTATTGGTTCGTTATTTTTTAAAGTTGAGATTGCAATATTAGTTTTTTCTAAATCTTCTGGATGAACATAGTTTAATAATCTCATTCCTTCTAGTTCTTGTATCGTGTAGTCGAAGGTTTTTTGCCACTGACTATTTACTCGCAGAAAATCTCCCTCAAGATTAGAAATAGATAATAAATCAATGGCAACAGAAAAGAAACGATCTAATTCTTCAGTTTTTGCCCTTAATGAGGCTTCTATTCGTTTTTGCTCAGTAATGTCATAGGCGATCGCCCAAAAGATTTGATCTGTATTATTTTCTTTAAGTACGGGAAAAAGAATAGTACGAAATATTTTTGTTTGATTATTAATTATGATTTGATCTTCTACATCTATAGATTTAAGGGTATTTTTTAAAATGTCTAATCGAGATTGAAAAATGTTATATACAGATGGAGGAAATAAATCTTGAAAGGTTTTGCCAATAATTTCTTCTGAAGGTAGATTAAGTTTCTGGCTCAAAGTTTTATTCACTTGTAAATACTTACCTTTAGAGTTAAATAAACTGATAGATAAAGGTGCATTATCCAGTAATGATTGTAATTGTTCGTTGAGTTGTTGTATTTTAATTTCCGCTTGTTGGCGATCGTGAATATCTCTACCTACAGATTGAAACTCAATAAAATTACCTTCTTGATCAAAAATGGCTCTATTTGTCCATTCCATCCAACGAATTTCCCCTTGAACAATAGCACGATGTTCGATGGTTGCGACGGGATTTTCTAAACAAAGTGAATCAAGCATTTGCTGAATTTTATCTAAATCTGGTGAATAAATAACAGGTTGATATTTATTGCCAATGACTTTTTCTCGATCAATGCCATAATAATTACAATAGGCTTGATTAACAAATAACATTATCCCACTAGGAAGAAAACGACAAATTAACTCCGTTTGATCTTCTATGATGGCTAAATATTGTGCTTCACTTTCTCTTAAGATGATTTCTATTTCTTGACGTTTAATAATTTCTTTTTGTAATTGTTGATTTAATATTTCTAAAGACTCGTTTTGTTTAATTAATTCTTGCTGTTTTTTCTTCAACAAATCTTCTGCTTGTTTCCGTTTAAAATCAATACCATCTAAAATAGAAGAATTTTGCCATATTATAAAGCTAAAAGTAATTATATAAGTAATGGCTAAAAGATTAAATCCCATAGCTATACTATAAAGATTTTGTTGATAACCGATTAAAACTAATCCACATAAAAAAGGTGATAATATTATTATCATTGGTAACAAACTTCGGGCGATCGCACCTCCATAAGTGTCTTTGACAATAATTTTCATGATCCCAAACTGAGGATAACGAAATAAAATACTGAGACTGAACATGATTAAATTTAGTGCAGTAGATAATGTCATATTTACATAAGATTCTACGTTAGTAAAATAAGCACCATTGTAAATTAAACCTAAAAAAGCAAGTAAAGCAATAAAAAAAACCACTAAAGAAAAAAGTTGAATAGAACAATAATTAGGACGGGGAAAATTGAGGGATAATTGAATTAAAGCTAATATCAGTAAACAAATAGCTGTATTCAATCCCATTCTTCCTTTAAGTATTTTTATTGCCCCAATACCATTAGTATTTTCAAAAGTATCTTTAATGAATAATTCATCAATACCGATGTTGAAATTAAACAAATATTCAATTAATGTTAAAACAGCAATAATCAACACCAATACCATTAAGAAATTAATAATAGATTTTATAACCTTATTTTGAGATAATGAAACGGTGTTATTTGATCCTTCAAAAAAACAAAATTTAGATGATAATAAACTAGCAATACTTAATAAAATAAAACATGAAGCTGTATTAAACTTCATGGTGGCTAATTGAGGATAAATTCTCACCAATGAATCAAGGTGAAAAATCCATCCGAATATCACTAATACGGCAATAAAACCCGTTAAAATAGGTAGAAAAATACTATATTTAATCAGAGTTAGTTGGAATTTTTTACTATTAAAATAACTTCTCATTAGCTCATCAACAATGATTTCTTTTCTAAAGATTATAACAATCAATAAAATCAATCTATACTTAGATCTTGCATCTCTATGATCAATTCTCGGTGAGGATAGGGA
>NZ_VRZC01000181.1 GCF_016743215.1 Geminocystis sp. GBBB08 | reverse complement strand
CTGAAAAACACATAAATTCATCAAAAACATTCACAGGAATAGAAAAAAAATTACTCAAATGAGAAACTTCTTTGGCTAAATAAAAATCATTTAAACCATCAAAAAAAATATGTTGATAATTATGACTAGCTAAAAAATTAGAAATATTTGTTTCTTTTCTAATAGGAGAATTAGGAATAGTTGCCTCTAAAATAATTATTTTTGGACGAAAATTTTGCCAATCATGACCTAAGATTACTTTTTCTTCCCAACCTTCTACATCGATTTTTAAAAAATCAATAGGTTGATTTACATACTGGCGACAAATATCCTCTAATGTTTTTATATCAACAGGATATTCATAAACAGAAAAACCATTTTTTTGTGCTAACTTTTCCGCCATTTCACCGTCAAAAGTTGATAATCCGGTATCTAATAATTCATGAAAATTTAATTGCCCTTCTTGGTCACTAATGGCTATATTAAGGTTAATATCATTAGGTCGATCATTTTTTAGTAATTGAAAAAATTTAGACACTGGTTCAATATTAATACCTCTCCATCCTTTTTCATAAAAAGCCTTAGTCACGGAATCATAAATGGGATGATGAGCACCAATATCAATATAAAAGCCTTTTTCTTGATCTTTAAATATACGATTTAATAAAACATCTTCAAAATTTTGTGAATAAGAAATAAACATGATTTTTAGTTAAAATTTTATTTTTTATTGTTTATAAACTACTAATGTAATTCCTAATATAATGAATCCTAAACCAATAATAAGGTTGATAGGAATAGTCTCATGAAAGATAAAATAACTTAGGAATACGGAAAAAACATAAATTCAAGAGATAGGAGGAGCAGCTATACTTATATCAACTCTTGTCAGTAAAAGTATATAAGCAATTGATTCAATACTATAACAACTTAATCCGATTAAAAATTATTGGGCTATTTTTTCCATTCAATATGACCATTAATATTATTTCTTTCAAATACATCTAAGATTTCTGCACAAAAATTCATCGTTTGAATATCATCAATTGACTTCGCTTTTTCATAAAGTCTGATAAACATTTTTTTTCCTGTTTCTGTTTGATTATAATTTTTTTTCTGGAAGTTATGAATAGAACATAAAGTTTGACCATTTTCAATCGTTGCTTCTCCACCTTGATCTTTTGGTTTTATATGATCAACGTGTAATTCTACTCCATCTTTTAAGCCTCTACCACACATAACACATCTATAATTATCTCTTGCTAAAATTTCTTTTTTTTGCTTTTCCGAAAAATCCTGTAAGTTTTTACTTTGAACTAAATTAGTATCAAATCGATATACTCCTTTCGCAACTTTGATTAATAATCCTTGTTGATGAAGTTTTCTAATTTGCCTATCTGGATCTCTAAATATTTCTCCTGTTCTTTTTTTATACTCTTGTGTCACCCAATCAACAACTTCAGGATGCTTAATATCTCTTAATGGATGATTTTTAAAATATTCCATCACAATCTCTGATTGAGTAATTTTTTTCATAACTTTTATGTAAATAATAAACTTCCTACTTCATCAATAATTCTATTTTTAGCTAACTCGCAATATTGTTCATCTAATTCAACACCTACAGCTCTCCTTTTTGTGTTTTCTGCAACGATTAATGTTGTTCCGCTACCGGCAAATGGATCAAAAACTAAATCATTTTGATAACTAAATAACTTAATAGCTCGTAATGGTAATTCTTTAGGAAATGGGGCAGGATGTCCTATTCTTTTTTTACTTTCACCATTAAAAACCCATAATCCATTTGTCCATTCCATAAACTCTTGTTTGGTAATATCACTAATTTTTGTTCCCGCAGTTTTTTTCCAATCTTCCTTATACAAAATAACAATTAATTCCACAGGTGCAATAACATGAGGTGCAGAAGCAGACATCCATGATCCCCAGGCCGTCCTTCTTGAGATGTTACCCTCATTCCAAATTATAGTCGAGTGATATTTCCAACCTACATCTTGGGCTATTTTGGTTAAATCTGAACCAACACTACGATGACCACCTTTATTTTTATCTAAAGGGATATTTAACAAGAATCTACCTTGTTTTTTTGTCCACTTATAACAGTTAGACATCCACTGAAAAGAAAATTCTAAGTACCGATCATAAGATAGTTGATCATCGTTAGAGTTATACTCTATGCCAACATTATATGGTGGAGATGTAACAATTAAGTCTATAAATTCTGTTGTAAAAAGATTAGGATTAAGACTGTTACCATGTATTAATGTAATGTTTTTATGTTTAAAATATTCTTTGTATTCCTGTTTTGATTCCTTTATTATACTCATTTTTATTTTGAACACCAATTTAACAATCTTATAATTCCATGTTAGATTAAATTTTCATCAAATACTAACACAGGCCGTGTGCGTAGCGTGACGTTGGCATCGCTGCTATGTAATCTGTGTAAAAATAGGTTTTTCATAAAGTAGTTAATTTATATATAGCGGAATGTGGATTTCATACTTTCACCTAATCCTAATTTTTGCAAACGTTTTACATATCTTTTTCCAGCATTTATGGGGGAATAATCAGTAGCTATTTTTTGTTTTCCGGCTAAAGCAATTTGTTTAGTTTCAAAAGAATTTTCTACCATTTTTTGCATAATCCAAGCGGCATGATTTAAGTCAGGTTTTGCCCATTTTTGTCCTTGCGCAAAAGGGTATTCATCTGGTTTTAAAGAAACTAATTTATAATCCACTGGAAAACCTGTTTGTTGATTAATAAAATCACAGTTACCTGAATAATTAGTAGCAATTACTGGTTTACCTAACAACATTGCTTCTGCTAAAGTGTAACCAAAACCTTCAGAACAATGTAGCGATACATAACAGTCACAACAATTCATTAAAGCCATAACCTCACTATGACTTAAATATTCATTAATAACAATAATATCCTCTTCTCCATCAATTATTTCTAACAATTTTTGATAATTTTTATTATGAGCATCATAACCTCTACTTTTAATTACTAAAGCAGTGGAAATATTTGATTTTTGATGACGAAAAGCCATTCTATAGGCGGTGATAACATCTTTGGGATTTTTACGACTGGAAAAAGAACTAAAATCAAAATTAAAATGAAATAAAAATTTCTCTTTTGGAAGATTAAAATATTCCCTTTTAACGACATTAAAATCTGTCATAACTACTGCCGGTGGCATACACAAAACAGGAAGAGAAAGTTTAGCTTGTAATGATTTTTGTACAAAATTAGAGCCAACCCAAACTTCATCAATATCTTGATAATTTGCTACCCATTCTTGAGGAAATTTACTTAATTCCCAATAAGGAATATTAATAACAAATTCAGGTTTATTACTATATTGTTTAACCTGCTGTTTCGCTATTTTTAATTGATCTGCATTAACTTGATAAATATGTATAGGGGAGGTTATTTTTGAAACCAGTAAATTTTCTACTTGAGAATCATTTTGTCGATCAAAGTTATTATTAATATGATAACCTTCAACAGAGATATTAGTTGTTTTTAAACTTTTAATAACCATTCTACCAGCTTGTCCTACTCCCGTTTCTGTTTTGAGATAACCAATAACATTAACTAGAGATGTAGAATTTTTTTCTGGTAAGCAAAGAGATTTATAACGACTAAATTTTAGGTGAATACTATCTAAAATTGGTTGTAAAAAATAACTATCAATTTGATTTTCTTCGGCTGTTTCTAAAAACCAAAAAGTATATCTTTTTTTATCTTCACTATTATTTAAGATATTATAATTAGCTTGTAAATCTGAACGAAACTCCCAGAATAAAACCATTAAATTAGTTAAAGGAAAATCTAAAGAATTATTATTAAAACTAAGATTAAATTGATTCAAGTAATCAGGAAAAGAAATAAAAGGATTTTCATACCAAATATTTTTTAATTTTCGATATAGTTGTCTAATGATAGTCGGAATCAAAACGCCATTATTAAAATTACTATAATAATATTTAGGGGCAATGTTATTGGGAAAATTATAATATTTTAGCTTAGAGATATAATCATCAATTAATTCTTGTAAATCTTCAGATAAATTGCCATTAAAAGCATTGGTATGTTTTGATAATCTTTGATTATTATTAATATTAATGCCACTAAAATGAAAGAAAACTAAAGGTTTATTATCAACAAACCAAGTTTGCTCTTTTTTTGCTAAATTTCTTTGTAACAAATTCCAATAAGCAACATTAATATTAGTGTCTTTTAAAATTTTAACTTTATTATAAAAAGCAGGTAATAAATCAACAAATTTTTGATCGACAAAAATCCCATTATGTTGTTCATTTACACAATAAAAACGTAACTTTCTTCCCCACCAATGCAAAAAATTAATTACTTGATTACTGTTACTTACCGCAATGAATCCTAAGTTATAAATTCCCGATTGCATTACTCCAATATCTCCGGGATAAGCGTCTTCTTCTGAGGGTTTTGTAATATGAGGAGTAATAACAAAATCCGAATCATTATCTAAGGCTGAAAATACTGATTCCATTGGAGAAAATAGCTCAATATCAGGATCTAAATAAACAACTTGTTCAAAATTATACTTCTCAATTAATAACTGCATCATGAAGGGTTTTACCGCAGTATTAAACTCCATAATATCATAACGAAAAGCAAAGTCATAAAAATGAGGAATATTTAATTTTTCAGCTTCTATAATTGTTACATTTTCCATTTCTAAAGGAAAGAGAGAATTTTCCTTATCAGCTAAACATAAAAAAAGTTCAGATTCAGGATGATATTTTTGAAGAGAGTTAAATAATATTCTGACATAAGGAAAATAATTATTTGAGCAAATACTCATAATTGCCCTTTTTTTATGATGAAGAGATTTTTTTGTAGATATAGTGAGATTACTGTTCATTTTTCATTGATAATTATAATAAGTTAAGGTTAACTTTCTTTTATAAGGTTAAAACAATACAACATCATAGGATACTTTGGATCAAATAAAAATACTATTAAGTTAAGGTTTGATCTTATTAATTCATAGGCGATCGCCACCCTCCAACTCATAAGCATATTATTTTCCCAACACATATTTTGGTTAATTTGTCAAGGGAGAAGTTCTAATAATATGTTAATGGCTAATATCTGTAATAAAATTGTTTGTTTTACATCTTGCAAATTAATATGTTTAGTGATAAGATGAAATAAAGAAGAAAGGCATAAAATAAAAAATATAATTTTAAAAGAAAAAATATACTTATTTTAAATTAATAAAAATTTCGTAAAGCTATATTTATCAATATATATAAGCTTTGTTACTTAATATTTTATCATTTTTGATATTTTTTTTATTCTTAAATTATCATAACTACTGTGAAAGAGCCACAATTATTTAATACCATGATTTAACCAATGAACAATCAAAAACTGTTGCAACCTATTTTACGTCAGTTTGCTCTTGGCAAGGAATTTGAAGCCCAAATGGGAGAAATTTTCGGCGAAAATAGTTCCTTTGATTTTCTACAACAACAGTGGCTCAATGGAAGCGAGGTATTACCAACTGTCGAGATAGTTAGTTCATCGGTTATTAATGGTGCATTGGGGGCTTATTCTCAACAAACAAAAATTATTTACTTATCTCAAGAGTTAATTGGTAGTAATAATAAAGATTTAATCACTAAAGTTTTACTAGAAGAATACGGACACTATATTGATAGTCAAGTCAATTTAATAGATTCACGAGGAGATGAAGGAGAATTATTTTCAGCTTTTGTGAGAGGAGAAATTATAACCGCAGAAAAAATAGCAAGAATAAAACAAGAAAATGACAATTTTGACATTCTTGTAAATGGACAAACTCTTCAAATTGAAGCGTCGGGGAGCATTTCAGCAAATGGTGTTAACAGAATTAGAGAAGGGATTGATGGAGTTTTAGGTGGTTTACAAAACACCTTATATCAAAGACTATTAAGTAATACTGTTGTTAAATCAGTATTTGGAGATGGATTAGAAAATTCATCCATAAACAGTAACTTACAATATCTTGATAGTGTTCGCTTAAAACTGAGTGGGATTGCAGTAAAAGACTATTTACCTTCTGAGTTAGTTACGACAATTAATGGAATTTTAAATGGTACAGGAGCAACAATTAGTTATTCGAGTACGACTAATGAATTTAATTTGTCATTTACAAAATCAAATACAAATTCTTTAGCCATTGACACAAATTTAGGAATTCCCACAGTCGGATTAAATTTTACGGGAAATCTCAGTTTAACAACCGGTTTTACGGGGGGAATTAATTTTAGTGCTGTAGGAGATTCTTTTAGCCTTAAGCCAACTACAGCTAAAGAACTAACCTTTACATTAAGTGCCAAAAACTCTAGTAATTTGAACGGAAAATTAGGATTTCTTAATTTAACGGCAGGAAATAATGGTAGTAATAATGCTCTTTTTTCAGATTTTACCTTATCAGCAGACGTAAATGGTAGTGGTGGCATTGAAAATATTAGTCCGACAGCAAATTTAAAAGTCAATTCTCTTTTAAATTTAGGGGGCGGTTCGTCTCTTCCCAATTTTAAAACAAATCTAGTTTTTGATGCTAATAATCCAACTTTACAATTCAAAGATGTCAAACTAGGTTTAAGTTCAGTATTAGGAACAGTTAATCCTTTTATAACCAAAATAAAAGGGATTACAGACCAATTTAAGCCACTACTAGACTTTCTAAGTAAACCACTTCCAGTATTAGATAAACTAGGAGTCAATTACTCATTATTAGATTTAGCTGAAACCCCGATATTTAAAGCCTACGCCGCGAGCCAGGGACTCCCCCCCATCGATACAAGTTTTATTAAGAGCCTAACAACAGTAACCAATATCATTAATACCCTCGGTAACCTTAGCGTAGCAGGAGATGTACCCCTAGGTAATTTTAGTTTAAATAACCTCAGCCAATTTAATCCCAACTTAGATTTTAGTAAGTCAAGTAATATTGTTAACCTTAGTGATTTTGTCAACGGACTTAATTCGGCGAAAACTCAATTTGATAATGCTATAGAACCCATTTGGTATCTTAGGAAACTGCTAGTCTTTTCAACATTAGTCGGATAAAACATAATTTCATCTTTTGTGTGGAATTAATTAATGTTCTTTAAAAATTTTTGACCAAATTCTTACAT
>NZ_VRZC01000180.1 GCF_016743215.1 Geminocystis sp. GBBB08 | reverse complement strand
AAATTCTACTATCTTTCTTTAATGTCAGCTATACCCATATAATTGAGAAGTTAAGACAATAAAAATTTTAAAAACTATGGTGGAAAATTCTCAAAATTCGGACAAAAAGAATTACAATTCAGCCATTGAAATTAAAAAAACCCTCAAAAGAACAATTATTCAACTAGAAAAAGCCATTAATATTATTAATCAACAATCTATCAAAGATTTACCTAATTTAACAGTAGTAGAAAATTTACTTAATTCTAGTAATGCACTGGTGGATTATTTACAATTAAGAAATTCTGAGATTGAAAATAAGGAAAATCTAGTCAAACAAACTATCATAAATGATGAAGAATATTCAGAAATCAGTAATCAAAAAGAAAATATAACCAAGAAAAAACAAAGTAAAATTGCTCGACAAAAAGAGAAAAAAAATAGCTTAAATTTCATCTTAGTTATTGCTTTGCTTATAAGTATTTTCAGTAATCTGTTAATTTGGTGGTTAAAACCGAATATTATCATTAATTCCATAGAAAATAGTAACAATAATAGCCCGATAGAATCTAAAAAAATAGAAAAGACAGTCAATAATATACCAATAATAGATAATCAAAATATCTCCGCAGAAGAAATAAATAGGAATAATTTTGAAGAAAATAATCTATTAAATGATTCTAATTCATCAGAAATAATCAATAATCAACCCTTAGACAATATTTCCGAAAAGGTAGCTGAAACTGAAGAAGAAATAACACAAAATCAGAATAAGCCTGATGACAATGTATCTAATATCCCAGAAAATTCTCTTAATGAAAGTTTATCTTTACCCTTAACTCCGAAAGAGTCTTTATTAAAGAATATTGAAAATCAAATATCTATTATTACTAATAAATATGAGAAAAAACTAATTATAAAAATAGAAGCAAATTTTAATCAAAATATTTTAATAATTACTTTAAGTCAAGATTGGTATAACTTAAATAACAGTCAACAAAATAGTTTAGTTAAAGATATATTTAATAAAGTTAAAAGTCTTAATTTTTACAAATTTAACATTCAAGATGCCCAAGGTAAATTATTAGCTAGAAATGCAGTAGTTGGTAATGAATTTATCATCATAAATTAAGACTTCTTTATAAGACTTTTTAAAGTTAACCACTATTAACTATTAACTATTAACTATTAATTATTAATTAATCAGTGTTTATATGCACCAAATTCAGGAAAAAAAGGAGCTAATTCTTCATATATATTTAACCCTAATTTTATTAACATTGATTCTAAAACATGATCGGGAGAAAATCGTAAATAATTTTCGTTAACTTCAAGAATAACATGACGATTTCCTAAATGATAAGCGGCTTTTAATAAAGTCAATTTAGAGTCGGATTTAACCGTAATAACTGGTTCTAATTTTGCTTGAATTTGTACAAAATAATTATTGTCATCATTAGTTAACACATCACCATCATTTAAAGTTAATCCTCTTTCTAAATTTAATTTAATTAGTTTAATATCTTCAGAATTAGGCTCTTTTATCTCAATAGTGTGCTTAACTTTACTTCTGTCTTCTGCTGTTAAAAAAATCGTTAAATTCGGTTTATTTACAGTTTGTAAATTTATTTTTTTAGTAAGAATAATCATTGTTATTATTAACTAATTGGATGATGAACAGTAACTAATTTTGTACCATCGGGAAAAGTCGCTTCTACTTGCACATCTTCAATCATTTCTGCTATTCCTTCCATAACCTCATTTTTAGTTAATAAAGTTGTGCCATAACTCATTAATTCCGCTACGGTTTTACCTGCTCTTGCACCTTCTAAAATTGCCGCAGAAATATAAGCAATTGCTTCAGGATAATTTACTTTTAAACCTTTTGCTTTTCGTCTTTCCGCTAATAATCCAGCCGTAAAAAATAATAATTTATCTTTTTCTTTGGGCGATAATTGCATAAGTAAAAAAAATTAGATCCAAACACTTTACTATAGACTATTATTTTAATCTAAAATCAAATTATTAACTTTATTTTATTAATTATGATACCAGGAGAAATTTTTACCCCAGAAGGTGTAATTGAGTTGAATCAAGGTAGAGAAACTTTAAAAATTACCGTAGCTAACACTGGCGATCGCCCTATTCAAATAGGTTCACATTTTCCCTTTGCTAAAGTAAATAAAGCCTTACATTTTAACCGAGAAAAAACCATCGGTATGAGGCTAAATATTGCTGCCGGTACAGCTATTCGTTTTGAACCAGGAGACGAAAAAGAGATAGAATTAGTTAAAACACTTTTTAGTTAAATTCAAAAATATTTGTACTGGGGAATTTAGAACTGAGAATTTTTACAAGAGTTTTCCCTTTGAAAACAAACGGCACAAATATGCCAACGTTTTAATTCTCCTTTGGGGCAATTTGTGTGACAACGAGGACAAATTTCCCATGTATTTGCCCTTTTTTTGATGATTTCCAACCATTTTTCCAAGACTTCTTGAGAGTTATCCGTGGGAAGTAAATTTAAAGAAGATTCAGGAATAATAGTGCTAGGATGTTCTTTTATATTATCTTCTTCATCCACTGAGATGGGATTATTTTGATACCATTTAGCCGAAGAAAAATATAAATCTTTAAGGGGAGATTCTATACGGCGATTGATTTTAATAATTAAAGAACGTCTTTGTAAGTTTAAATCTTGCGCCCAAGCCGAACTATAGGTGGCAATAGATAAAACATCATCTCGTAAAAAAACAGGACGGGTATGTTGTGCTACCTTATTATTAACGATTTGATACCACAATTTAGTTAATTCATGGTATCTTCTTTGTTTCTCCCATTTTGGTTGTGAGAGAATTTGATTTAATAAGTTATCTATAGAATAAAGTGCCATTATTTATGAATCAAATATTAGTGCATCCGCAAGTTAAAAAAATCATTCAAAACCTCGATTTAGACTTAGGTTTAGAATTAAATCGATACGAAAAGAATCTTAAGGGAGAGTCTATATTTATTCCTGATTCTATGGAGGAAAAATACCCTTCTCCCACCAACACAGAATCTAACTCTCAAAATTCTTATTCATCTTTAGTTTATAATCCGAATATTGAATTAGAAGAGCCTATACCTGTCGCTTCTCGTATCATTGAGGATCATCAATCGATTTTAGATATTCTATTGACTCCTTGGGGAATAATAGGCATTATTTTGTTTTTTGGGGCAAATATTTTCATTTTCTTTAGCCTTCAGAAAGAAAGTTTAGTTAATAATCTCGAAAGTGAAACATCCATCAGTAACATTGAGAATCAGAATCCAGAAAACAAGATAACTGAAAATAGTATGAGTTTACCAAAAATAGAAAAAACTGAGGATAATAAAACCAATATTAACACTCTTCAACAGCCACCTTTACCTATATCATTACCAGAAATTAACAACCCTAACTCTATTAATCATTCTCCTCCAAAATCTTCTCTTTATCCTGATTTAAAAAGTGCTTTATTTGCAGAAATTCAAAAAAATCAACAATCATTATTACCGCAACCCTTATCAACTAAACCTTTATCGCCACCATCATCAAATATAAATCAAACACCACCACCACTTTTACCTAGTAACAATCTTCCCGTAGAAAACATTATTAAGGAAACGCCTATTAATCCACCCATAGCAAAAGTAGAGCAGAAATATTATCTATTAAGTAATTATCAAAACATGAACGATTTTAACCGTATAAAAAAAATAGTACCTAACGCACTGATTATGAATCTAAATAAAGAAATGAAAATTCAGTTAGGAATATTTAACACTGAAATAGATGCTAAAAATCAAGGAGAAAAATTGCAAAATCAAGGTATTAAAATTTTTATTTACCCAGTAAATAATTAGCAATGAGGAATGAAGAATGAAGAGGAGACTAGAAGACTAGAAGACTTAATATTACCCAGCAATTGGTGCATAAGTCCTAAAAATATGAAAAGTTTTTTAAATTTAATTAACGAGTCAGAAAAGAATATTTAACACATCAGCATGAAATCTAAAATTAGTAAAATTTTTATTTCGCTCTACTGAAATTAGCTTTACAGTGGATTGTGAATTAACGTGCCAAATTGATGTATTGCTTGTTAATGATTACTGATTGCTTTCTCCTATATTTAAAATGCGGAACTCGGGACTTGAACCCGAAAGTCCTTGCGAACACTAGAATCTGAATCTAGCGCGTCTGCCAATTCCGCCAGTCCCGCATCCATCACTAATTAATCAATTTTAGCGTATTTAATCGTTTTTTGGTATATTATCTGTAAAAAAAATATTGCCAAAAAGTCAGATTTCAGTTATAATAATGGACTTAGGTCAAAATATATATGTTAAATTTGGCAACAAGCCGAAGACAGCAGGAGCTAATTAGTAGCTTAAATTTACCTGCCTAGGTTGATGCAGATACTAAGTAAAGGTGATTTGTCAAGAAAGTTTCTATTTTTTTGAAGCACTGTTTATTGTTAAAAATTATCTCAATACATCAACCAAAAAACCCGGCTAGAAATAGTTTAGGGTTTTTTAGTGTCCGTTGGTCGATAAATACCTTTAGTTTGACAAAAAATCAAATTAAAAAACAACAAAAATAAACACCTGAAGGAGGTGAGAGCAATATCTAAATCCCTAGAGAGCAAAAAACAAGAAGTAGCTGAAATTAAAGAGTTACTCGAAAAATCTCAATTAGCATTTGTAGTTGATTATCAGGGGCTTACTGTTGCTGACATTACTGATTTGCGTAACCGCTTAAGAGAAGGCGGAAATATCTGTAAAGTGACAAAAAACACTTTAATGAGCAAAGCGGTAGAAGGTAACGAAAAATGGGAAGCCATTAACCCTTACTTAAAAGGTACTTCTGCTTTTGTTTTAGCTGACGAGGAAAATATTGGTAGTGCCGTACGCGCTTATCAAGCATTCCAAAAAGAACGTAAAAAAAGTGAGTTACGAGGCGGAGTCATGGAAGGACAAGCCCTCAGTGAAGCACAAGTTAAAGCATTAGCTGATTTACCGACAAAAGAGCAACTCATTGCCCAAATTGCAGGTTCAATCAACGCTATTACAGCAAAAATCGCTCGTGGTATCAACGAAGTACCTACTTCTTTAGCTCGTGCTATCGATGCTGTCAAATCTCAGAAAGAAGAAGCCGCTTAATCATAGTTGGTTTCACTGTCTATCAAGTTAATTTTACCAAGGAGATCCATTTCAATTATGTCTGATAAAATAACAAATATTGTTGAAGAGTTAAAAACTCTAACCCTCTTAGAAGCATCTGAATTAGTTAAACAAATCGAAGAAGTATTTGGCGTAAGTGCTGCTGCTCCTGTTGGTGGTGTAGTTGTAGCTGCGGCTGCGGCTCCTGTGGAAGAAGTTGAAGAACAAACAGAATTTGATGTTATTTTAGAAAGTTTCGGCGAAAAGAAAATGGATGTTCTTAAAGTCGTTCGTACTATCACTGGTTTAGGCTTGAAAGAAACCAAAGAATTAGTAGAATCTGCACCTAAAGCCGTTAAAGAAGCTGTAGGTAAGGAAGAAGCTGAAGCTATTAAAAAACAATTAGAGGAAGCTGGTGCTAAAGCATCTGTTAAATAGTTTGTTAATTTGGTAGTCATTACCCACTTAAAACTAAAATATTTATAAAAGGCAGGTTTTGTTTTATTACCTGTCTTTTTTTTGTCAATTAAGGGCTTGACTATAATTATAGCAATCCTAAATCATTGGTGAAGAATTAAAGACTAAAAAATAAATCTGTAAATCTTACTATACCGTCAAAGCTGACCACTGAAAGCTGATAGCTAACACCTCTTTAAATCTCACAACTCCCATCAGATTGCTATAGTTTTTTTGAGAACAAAATTGAAGTGTATAAAGATCTACCTATTAAAGGCTAAAATTATCAATTATTCATTATATCTTAATAATATGACCATTCAAGTAGGACAAAAAGCCCCCGATTTTACTGCTACAGCCGTGATTGATCAAGAATTTAAAGTCATTAAATTATCTGATTATTTAGGGCAATATGTAGTCTTATTTTTCTATCCCCTTGATTTTACTTTTGTTTGTCCCACAGAAATTATTGCTTTTAGCCATCGTCATAGTGAATTTAAGAGTTTAAAGACAGAAATATTAGGGGTTTCCGTTGATAGTGAATTTGCCCATTTAGCATGGATTCAAACAGATCGAAAACAGGGAGGTATTGGTGATATTGAATATCCCTTAATTTCTGACTTAAAAAAAGAAATAAGTACCATCTATAATGTTTTAGAACCTAATGCTGGGGTGGCTTTGCGAGGTTTATTTATTATAGATCCCGAAGGGATTATTCAGTATATCACTGTTAATAATCTTTCTTTTGGTCGTAGTGTTGACGAAACTTTAAGAGTTTTAAAAGCGATTCAATATGTGCAATCTCATGATAATGAAGTGTGTCCTGTAGAGTGGCAGGAAGGCGATAAAACAATGAATCCAGATCCCGTTAAGTCCAAAGTATATTTTTCTTCTGTAGGTTAACAGATCTAAGTGTAAAATAAGAAGAAAACCAAAGTTAATGATTGAAGTTTATGACACAAGCAGTAGCAGTTTCTAAAGGTATTCAATTAACAGAAAATGCCCTTAAACACGTTTTAATGTTAAGACAACAACAGGGTAATGAAGATCTCTGTTTACGAGTAGGCGTTAGGCAAGGTGGTTGTTCGGGAATGTCTTATTTAATGGATTTTGAAAATATAAGTAATATTACTGAGCATGATGATGTTTTTGATTATGATGGTTTTAAGATAGTCTGCGATCGCAAAAGTTTATTATTTTTATACGGTTTAGTTTTAGATTACAGTAACGCTATGATTGGAGGAGGTTTTCAGTTTACTAACCCTAATGCAAATCAAACTTGCGGTTGTGGTAAATCCTTTGCAGCTTAACTAATAATTATAAATTAATTATATAAGCAAGAAAATAGGCTAAAATATTATAATTTTATTATTTATAGACATTAATTAATTTTAATAGATTTTAAAACTATGTCTATATTAATCAAAATAAATCCTTAACAATTAACAATTAACAACCTCTAATTAAATTCAACATCAAGATGGCAAGATATATTTTATTCGGTTATTATTGCGATAATGCTTTAGAAAAAAGAACACCCTACCGTCAAGCACATTTAGAC